>NZ_PTFE01000093.1:0-29644 GCF_002936975.1 Bradyrhizobium sp. AC87j1 | reverse complement strand
GTCACCCCACCTCGGTTCGCATGCCGCTTCGCTTCATGCGAACCGATCCTCCCCCTCCAGGGGAGGATGGGTACCTTTGACGTGGCTGTGATCCGGTCTACTCTCTCGACAACAAAAATCGGGAGGCACGATGACCGGCGCCATCAAACCGTTCCGCATCGCCATCAGCGACGACATCATCGCCGATCTCAAATCGCGGCTCGTCCGCACGCGCTGGCCGGAGGCGGAGCTGGTCGACGACTGGAGCCAGGGCGCACCGCTGAAGTGGATCCGGGAGGTCTGCGCCTATTGGGCAAACGGCTATGACTGGCGAGCCCGCGAGGCAAAGCTCAACCACTTCGATCAGTTCACCACCGAGATCGACGGGCTCGACATTCATTTTCTGCATGTGCGCTCGAAAGAACCAAACGCGCTGCCGCTGATCATCACCCATGGCTGGCCGGGCTCGATCGTCGAATTCCAGAAGGTGATCGCGCCACTCACCGATCCCGTCGCGCACGGCGGCAATCCCGCGGACGCGTTTCACGTCATCTGTCCTTCGCTGCCGGGCTTCGGCTTCTCCGCCAAGCCGAAGGCGACCGGATGGGGCGTCGACCGCATCGCCGCGACCTGGGCGCAGCTGATGGAGCGGCTGGGCTATGCCCGCTACGGCGCGCAAGGCGGCGACTGGGGCTCGGCGGTGACGGCCTCCCTCGGTGCGCAGGATGCGGCGCACTGCGCCGGCATCCACATCACGCTGTCCTTCAACTCGCCGCCGCGCATGGAGGGCGAGCCGACCGCGGAGGAGAAGCGGGCGCTCGCCGGCCTCAAGCATTACGTCGATCTCGACTCCGGCTACTCCAAGCAGCAATCGACGCGCCCGCAGACGCTCGGCTATGGCCTGACGGATTCGCCGAGCGGGCAGGCGGCCTGGATTCTGGAAAAATTCTGGGCCTGGACCGATTGCAACGGCCATCCCGAGAACATCTTCACCAGCGACGAGTTGCTCGACAACGTCATGCTCTATTGGGTGACGGAGACGGCAACCTCCTCGGCGCGGCTCTATTGGGAAAGTTTTGGCAAGCGCCGCACCACGCCTGTCGTCAAGGTGCCGACGGGCGTTGCCGCGTTCCCCAAGGAGATCATCACGCCGGTGCGGCGCTGGATGGAACCGAACTTCCATGACATCACGCATTGGAGCGAGATGGAGAAGGGCGGCCATTTCGCCGCGTTCGAGCAGCCGGAGCTGTTCGTGCGCGATGTCAGGAAGTTCTTTGCGACGGTAAGGTAAGCACGCACTCAGCCGTCATGCCCGGGCTTGTCCCGGGCATCCACGGCCTTAGAGTGTCGCCAAAGCAAGAAGAACGTGGATGGCCGGGACAAGCCCGGCCATGACGGAGTTGCTGGGAAACGACCAAGCCATGCTGACCGAAGCTGCAACCTACGACGAGCTCACTCGCAACTTCCGCTGGGACATCCCGCAGCGCTTCAACATGGCGGAAGCATGCTGCGATCGGCATGCCGACGGCACCGGCCGGCTCGCGCTGATCTATGTCGACGAGAACGGCGCCACCACGCGAACCTCCTTCGACGAGGTCGCGGACATGTCGCGCCGCTTTGCCAATGTGCTGAAGGCCGATGGGCTTTCGCGCGGCGACCGCGTTGCGGTGTTCCTGTCGCAGTCGCTGGAGCTGCCGATCGCGCATATGGCGGCGTTCCGCTCGGGCCTGGTCTCGATCCCGCTGTTCGCACTGTTCGGCGAGGACGCGCTGGAATTCCGCCTGTCGAATTCACAGGCGAAGGCAATCATCACTGATGAGGCGGGCTGGGAGAAGCTCACGAAGATCCGCGAGCGGCTGCCCTATTTGCAGGACATCTATATCACGAGCGGCGCCGTCCACGCCGGCGCAAAGCCATTCTGGCCGGCGATCGAAACCGCGTCCGAGGACTTTGCGACCGTCGACACCGCCGCCGACGATCCCGCGCTGATCATCTACACCTCGGGCACGACAGGAAATCCCAAAGGCGCGCTGCATGCGCACCGCGTCGTGCTAGGCCATCTCCCCAATGTCGAGATGTGTCACAACTTCCTGCCGCGTCCCGGCGATCTCATGTGGACGCCGGCGGACTGGGCCTGGATCGGCGGCCTCGTCAACGGCCTGCTCGCATTCTGGTATCACGGCATCCCCCTGGTCGGGCATCGCGCGCGCAAATTCGAGCCGCAGGCGGCGATGCAGATGATGGCCGATCTCGGCGTCCGCAACGTCTTCCTGCCGCCGACCGCGCTGAAGCTGATGCGGCAGGCGGGCGTGAAGCACCCGGGCGTCAAGCTCCGCAGCATCTTCACGGGCGGCGAGTCCCTTGGCGGCGAACTGCTGGGATGGGTGCGCGAGACCTTCGGCATCGACGCGCATGAGGTGTTCGGCCAGACCGAGTGCAATCTCGTGATCGGTAGCAACTCCAACCTGTTTCCGATCCGCCCGGGTTCGATGGGCAAGGCGACGCCGGGCTTCGACGTCCGCATCGTCAACGACAAGGGCGAAGAATTGCCGCGCGGCCAGCGGGGCATCATCGGCGTGCGCCAGCCATGCCCCGTCACTATGCTCGAATACTGGCGCAATCCGGAGGCGACGGCGAAGAAATATGCCGGCGAATTCCTGCTCACCGGCGATCTCGGCGTGCAGGACGAGGATGGCTATTTCTGGTATGTCAGCCGCGAGGACGACGTCATCACCACCGCCGGTTATCGCGTCGGCCCCTCCGAGATCGAGCACACGCTGATGAAGCATCCCTCGGTGGCAATGGCCGCGGTGGTCGGCATCCCCGATCCGATCCGCACCGAATCGATCAAAGCCTGGATCGTGCTGCGTCCGGGCTTTACCGGCACCGACGCGCTGGCGCGCGAGATCCAGGAGTTCGTCAAGGTGCAGCTCGCCGCGCATGAATATCCGCGGTTCGTCGAATTCGCCGAGACGCTGCCGATGACGGCGACAGGCAAGGTGCTGCGGCGCGAGCTGCGGGCCAAGGGCTGACTTCTTAAAGGGCTGACTTCTTACAAGGGCTGACTTCTTACAAGGGCTGACTTCCGACAATGGCCAAGACGTCTCAAGCCGCGGGACTTCACCGCGCCTCGCTCGACAAGCTGCACGATCTCGATGCGGCGCTGGAGCTCATGTATTACGGTTGGCGCGGCATGACGCTGGAAGCGGACGAATATCTCGCAAAGCAGGGCCTGTCGCGTCCGCATCATCGCATTCTCTACGTGGTGGCGCGGCGGCCCGATATTGCGATCGGCTCGCTGCTCGAGGTCCTCGGCATTTCCAAGCAGGCCTTGAGCCGGCCGCTCAGTCTGCTGCTGGAGCGCAAGCTGGTGACGTCGAAGCGCTCGCCCGAGCAGCATCGCTCGAAGCTGCTGCGTCTGACGGCCGCGGGGGAACGCATCGAGCAACGGGCCTCGGACCACGAGCGCAGGGTTTTGCGCGAGGCGTTTGATCGCGTCGGCGCATCCGGGGCGGCGGCATGGATGGCGGTCATGGGGACGATCGCCGACAACAATTGACGGTTCTTAAAGTCAATATAGTTGACATGAGAGGCGGGCTTTGCCACTGTCCTGGCAACAGGACGGGGAGGGCCCGTGTCATGAGCGGACAGAATCCATTGAGCGCGCAGGAGATGACTCGCGCGGCCGCCGAACGCTTCGTCGCGGCATGGTGCGCGAACTGGTGCAAGGTCGATATCGACGCCGTGGTGGCGCATTTTGCAGAGAATGCGCAGATGCGCAGCCCTCTGGCGCTGACGCTGACCGGTTCTCCTGTCGTCGCCGGCATCGAGAATATCCGCGCCTATTGGCGCAAAGCCTATGGCCACATCGAAAGCGCGGACCTGAAGATCCTGAGCTGGAGCTGGGACGACACCATCGCGCGCCTGACGGTGTGGTGGCAGCTCGGAGACACGCGCGCCAGCGAGTTCATGGATTTCGACGACGCTGGCCGCGTCGTGCGCAGCGAAGCCTTTTACGGAAAATGACCATGCGCCTTTCGGATATCGTCCTGCTCCTCAACACGCTGTGGTTCGGCGGCGCCTTCATCCAGTTCAGCATTGCGCAGGCCAACACGCTGAAGATCTTGCTGCCGCGGGAAGAGCGCAGCAATCCGATCGCGCCGACCCTGGCGGCCAGCGTTGCGTTCCTGGGCGGGATGAACCTGCCGATAGGGCTGTTGTCGTTCTACCTTCTGGTTGCGCGTCCGCTCTTCTTCCAGCCGGTCGAGGCGCAGCTCACGCTGTTCCTGTTCTTTTCGGCCTGCCATTTCAGCCAGTTCGCCTATAACCTCCCGGTGCTGATGCGTGGCGGACGCGTCGGGGTCGCCTACTGGCCGGTGTTGAAGGGTCCGATGCTCCGGATCTTCGTCATCGACGCGGGCCTGTTCGCGGCCAATCTCGCAGTGGCGCTCCAGCTCGCGATAGCGTCCTGATCTACCGCGACGGCTCCGAGAGCGCGGCCCGCAGCATCGCCGCAAGATCCTTTCGCCGGAACGGCTTGGTCAGAATGCGGGCGTCGCCGCCCCCGTCCGGTGTCTTGACGGGAGTCTGGCTGTAGCCCGAGGTGAAGAGCACCTTGAGATCAGGCCGCAGCTCGGTTGCTTGCCTCGCAAGCTCCGGCCCGAACATGCCGCCGGGCATGACGACGTCAGTGAACAGCAGCTGGATGTCCCCGGGCTGGCGCAGCAGCTCCAGTGCTGCGGGCCCGTTCGACGTGGCGATGACCCGGTAGCCGAGCGTCCTGAGCTCGTTCTCGACATAGGCCCGCACCATATCGTCGTCTTCGACGAGGAGAACGGTCTCGTGTCCCGCTTGTGTGACGGTCGTCTCCGCGGGGCGCGGATCCTCGTTCGGCGGTGTTGCGAGACGGGGAAAGAACAGCCTGACGACACTGCCTCGTCCCGGCTCGGACTGCATCTGCACAAGTCCGCCGGACTGTTGTGCAAATCCGTAGACCATGCTCAGGCCGAGGCCGGTCCCCTTGCCAACCTCCTTGGTTGTGAAGAACGGCTCGAACGCGCGGCTGACCACCTCGGCGCTCATGCCGCTGCCGGTATCGGTGACGGCCACCATCACATAGTCGCCGGGCCGCGGCTCGCCGTTGACGTCGAGGTCGGATTCACCGAGCGAGCTGTTAAGGACCTCGACCGTCAGCTTGCCGCCCTCCGGCATCGCATCGCGCGCGTTGAGTACGAGGTTGAGCAGGGCCGTCGTCAGCTGGCCGGGATCGACGCTGGCCGGCCATAAATCCCGTTCGAACGCGAAGCGGCACTCGATGTGCTCGCCCAGCGTCCGACGCAGAAGCTGCTCCATGCCGAGCACCTTCTCGGCGATGTCGATCTCTCTCGGCCGCAGCGGCTGCTTGCGTGCGAAGGCGAGCAGGCTCCGTGTCAGGTCAGAGCCGCGCTCGGCGGCGGTCGCGATGTCGCCGGCGATGCGGTGCAATTCCTTGTTTCCCGCCAGCTGGTCGGCGAGATGCTCCGAGTTGCCGAGAATGACGGTCAGGAGATTGTTGAAATCATGCGCCACGCCGCCGGTGAGCTGGCCCATGGCTTCCATCTTCTGGGATTGGCTGAGCTTCTGGTTGAGATCCGCGATCGCGGCGCGCTGCTGTTCGAGCGATTCGGCCGTGCCGTTGAGCAGGGTCATCAATCCGCCGAGCTCGCCGCCCGGATGGGGCTTCGGAATGCGCGCGCTGAGATCGCCGCGTCCGAGCCTCTTCGCCATGGTGGCGAGCCGCCCGATCTGGCGGCCGATGCTCACGGTCGTGAGGATCCATAAGCCGGCCAGGAGCAGCAGCAAGGCCACCGCGAGAATCGCCATGTCCTCGTAAAGCCGGCGGTTCGCCGCCGCGACCAGTCCGTCCTTGGAGCGTCCGACCATGATGGTGAGGCCGGCCTTGCGCATCGAGGGCGAGCGGGCAACGCCCCAGATCTGCGTGCGGCCCCCGCGGTCGGTGACTTCCCGAAATGGCTCGCCATCGGGCGCTGCGGCAAAGCGGAACAGATCGGAGCCCGCAATGGTCCCGCCGACGGGCTCGCTCCAGCCGCCGCCCTTGGGGGCGACCAGGACCGTACCTTTTGCGTCGACGAACAGGATGTCCTTCTCGGCGAGCAGCCGCTTGTCGTGAAATTCCGCGAATTTGTTCAGGTTGAAGGACGCGAGCAGCACGAACTTCAGCGCGCCCGTCTCCGATCGCACGGGATAGGCGATCTGGAGCACCGATAGCCCGGTGAGGCGGCCGAACACCGGCTCCGCGGCAACGACGCCTTGAAGACCCTTGACCTGTTTGAAATAGCCGCGGTCGTTCAGGTCGAGGGTGCGGTTGGTCCGAAGCGAGTCGCAGAACAGGCTGCCGTCGGGATCGATGGTCAGGATGCCCGTGAACTGCGGGTATTCCTCGCGCACTTCCGACAGAAACGCCGAGCACGCCGCCTTGTCGCGCGTGTCGAGGTCGCGGGCGCGGGCCAGACCGTAGTGGAGCTGGGCGGTGCCCTGGATCTTCTCGTTCAGATCGCTGGCGATGTCGTCGGCGGATGCGGCCAGATTGGCCAGCGCCGCGTCGATCTCGCTGGCCCGGTTCTGCACGAAGCGCAGCCCGACCAGGATCGCCGGCACCAGCATGGCGGCGATGACGAGGATCAGTAACCGGGTACGCAGGCTCATCGGTGGGGCGGTCCGCTCTCAGGCGCATCTGCTCGGAGGTACAATTTGCGGACGATCGTCTGCCCAGTCCATAGCATTGGCGCGAAAATCGCACCGATGGTGAAGGATTTCACACCGCGAGCATTGTTACCTCGCCGCTGCTCTTCGCGCCGGTTCGCATCAAGTTGCGCCTGCGCGCGGCGGCGCTAGTATCGCAGCATGCGCGCGACGAAACATCGCGTCGATGTGTGGAGGGAGCTGATGTCCATCTCCGGCAAGGTCGATCCGGTGGTACGTCGCGTCGCGGCGACCGATATCGCCGAGGCGCTGGTCGAGGGTCTGCGCGATTTCCAGGCGCTGCCGTTTTACGGTCTCTGCTTCGGCGCGCTCTACGCCGCCGGCGGGATCGCCATCATGCTGTGCCTCACCGCCTTCGGTATGGTCTATCTCGTCTATCCCCTGGCGGCAGGCTTCGCGTTGATCGGGCCGTTCGTGGCGATCGGGCTCTATGAGGTCAGCCGCCGCCGCGAGCGCGGCGAGCCGGTCTCCTTCGGCGCGATCTGGTCGGCCGTGCGCGCGCGCAGCGAGATCGGCTGGATGGCGTTCGTCACGCTGTTCGTGTTCGTGATCTGGATGTACCAGGTGCGGCTTTTGATCGCGCTGCTGCTCGGCCTGCACGCTTCGTTCTCGAGCCTTCAGGAATTCATGACCGTGGTGCTGACCACGAATGAAGGCCTGCTGTTCCTCGGCATCGGCAATGCGGTTGGTGCGGTGCTGTCGCTGATCCTGTTCTCGCTGACCGTGGTGTCGTTTCCGCTGCTGCTCGACCGCGAGGTCGATTTCGTCACGGCGATGGTGACAAGCGTGCGCGCGGTGGTGACGAGCCCGCTGCCGATGATCACATGGGCCGCCGTGATCGTGATGCTGCTGATCGTCTCGGCGCTGCCTTACTTTCTCGGGCTGATCGTGACACTGCCCGTGCTCGGGCATGCGACCTGGCATCTTTATCGGCGGCTGGTGGTGCCGGTGTAGCTAGTTGCTTTCCTTTGTCCTTGGGCAGTGCCGTAGGGCGGGCAAAGCGACTTGTCCGCCGTAGCTCGCAGAGCGAAGGCGGAAGCGTGCCCACGCGTCTGTTGCGGTGTCGACTCGGTCGTGGGCACGGCGCAAGTGCGTCTTTGCCCACCCCACGATACCGAGTTCGCGGAGACAGACCCCGTCTCACCTTACGGGGTCTTGATGCCCATCGCCTTCAGCGCTTCCAGCAATCTCACCGGTGGGGACATCTCGATCTGCGGCGCCTTGCCGGTCTCCAGCAAGCTCTTCAATCCGGAGAGGATCGCGGGCCAGCCGGTGCGGCCGCCGGAGAGAATATCGTCGCTGAGCTCGCGGTCGTGGCGTTGGCTCAAGGTGAGGCGGACGGCTTCGCCGGCTGGCTCGATCTCGTAGGTGACAATGGTGGTGCCGAGCTTTTCCACGAGGTCGGGCCAATTGACGTTCCAGCTCACCGTGAGCCTCCTCGGCGGATCGTATTCGAACACTTCGCCGCGGATGTGTTCGGAGCCGTCGGGTGCGTGCACGATGAAACTGCCGCCGAGCTTCGGCTCCATCTCCACCGCAAAGCCGGAGAAATACTGCTTGCTGAACTCGGCCGAGGTCAGCGCCTCCCACACCTTCTCCGGCGTCGAAGCGATGTAGATGGTGTAGACCGTCAGCGGCTTGAATTGATCGAGGTTCATTTTGCGTCGAATCCCTTGTTGAGCGCCGTGCGCGGGATGGCGAGGACTTTGCCCCTCTCCAGCAGGCTCTTGAGCCCGGACAGGATCGCCGGCCAGCCATTGGAGACGGCGCCGAGATATTTGCCGCCCTCGACGAAGCCGTCATGCAACACGGTCAAACGCACGAGCGCGCCGAACGGTTCGATGGTGAAGACGACGCGTGAGATCGGCTCGCCGCGCAGCTCTTCGAATTTCTCGTGCTTGAAGCTGTAGGACAGGCGGCGCGGCGGATCGGCCTCGAGGATTTCGCCGGAATCGGTGACTTCGCCGTCGAGCGTGAGCGCAAAGGGCGAGCCGACCTTCCAGTCGGAGCGGACCTCGGCCCCGAACCAGTACTGCCTGGTGAATTCGCTCGACGTCAGCGCTTCCCACAGCTTTTCCGGGGTAGTCTCGATATAGGTCACGTAGACGAACTCCGGCTTACTCATCGCGCTTCTCCAACTGGCGTTTCAACTCGCTGAGTGCGGCGAGCTTGCCGCGCTCGAATTTTTTGATCCAGCGTTCGCTGATCTGATGGATCGGCACCGGGTTGAGATAGTGCAGCTTCTCGCGGCCATGCCTGATGGTGGTGACCAGGTTGGCCTCTTCCAGAATGACAAGGTGCTTGGTCACGGCCTGTCGCGTCATAGCAAGGCCCTCGCAGAGCTCGTTCAGCGTCTGGCCGTTTTTGGCGTGAAGCCTGTCGAGCAGCGACCGTCGTGACGCATCGGCGAGCGCTTTGAAGACCTCATCCATGGCACCGATAATAGGCAACCAAATGGTTTCATGTCAAGATGGAGTCTTTGGCGCGCGGAATCGGCCGTGCTAGCCTCGACGCTCAGCCGACACAGATTGGTTCCGGGAGGACGTTGATGTTCCGTCGCGTTTCACTTGTTGCCGCTCTCGTCCTTTTTGCGTGCAGCACCGCGGCCCAGGCGCAGAAGCAGACCGTCGGCGCGCCGCCCGAAGCGTCCAACATGAAGCTCGTCGGGAGCAACGACCTCCAGGCCCGCAGCGCCTATCAGCCGAGCATCCATCACCAGGGCGATCGGTGGATCGCCTATATCGGCCATCACGGCGGCACCGATGATGTGCCCGCGCCCGTCAACCCGATGACGGGCAAGGCCGAGTCGAACGGAACCTCGATCGTCGACGTCACGGACCCCGCGCGTCCAAAATATCTGCGGCATCTGCCGGGGCAGGAGGGCAAGTACGAATCCGGCGGCGCGCAGATGGTGCGGGTGTGCGACGGCAAGGCCTTGCCGAAGGGCGATCCCAACGCGGTCTACATGCTCAGGACCTTCGGCGGTGAGGCGCACGAGATCTGGAACGTCACTGATCCCGCGAGCCCAGTGCTCATCACGCGCATCGGCGGCCTGAAGGACACCCACAAGAGCTGGTGGGAATGCGACACCGGCATTGCCTATCTCGTCTCGGGCGCGCCGGACTGGCGCACGCGGCGGATGACGCAGATCTATGATCTCTCCGATCCCGCGCATCCGCAGAAGATCCGCGACTTCGGTCTGCCCGGTCAGGAGCCCGGTTCGACCGGCGCGGTGCCGACCGAGCTGCACGGGCCGATCTCGACCGGGCCCGACGGCAACCGCGTCTATTTCGGCTACGGCACCAACAAGGGCGGCATTTTGCAGATCGTCGATCGCGACAAGCTCCTGAACGGGCCGAAAGAGCCGACGCCGGACAATCTGCGCTATCCCGAGATTGCGCGCATGCCGACGTCGGCCTTCAACGGCGCGCATACGACGTTTCCGATGCTCGACATGCCGATCGCGGAATTTTCCGAGGACAAGGACGGCAAGACCCGCGACATCGTCATGATCGTGAATGAAGCGATCCTCAACGAATGCGGCGAGGCGCGGCAGATGGTGTGGTTCGCCGACGTCACCACCGAGACGCGGCCGATGATGATCTCGAGCTACACCGTGCCGGAGGCGAGCGGGCAGTTCTGTCAGCGCGGCGGGCGGTTCGGCTCGCATTCCTCGAACGAGAGCATGGCGCCGGTCTATTACAAGAAGATGGCCTTCATCGCCTTCTTCAATGCCGGCGTGCGTGCGCTCGACATCCGTGATCCCTACCACCCGAAGGAAGTCGGCTACTTCATTCCGTCGATCACGGCTGCGACCGACAAGCGCTGCATCCCGATCGAGGGCGGCGAGCGCTGCAAGGTCGCGATCCAGACCAACAATGTCGAGACGGATGATCGCGGCTACATCTACATCGTCGACCGCGCCAATACCGGCCTGCATATCCTCGAGCTGACCGGCCCGGCGCGCAATGTCGCCGGCCTGCCGAAGAACTGACGATGCGGCGCGGGGCGATGTCGGCGTCGATGTTGGTACGCCGGCTTCCACATTCAACGCTGTCGTCCCCCGCGAAGGCGGGGGATCCAGTATTCCAGAGACGCTGGTGGGATACGGAGAAGCTGCGGCGTAGTGGATCCCCCGCTTTCGCGGAGGATGACGCTGCCGGTTGAGCGCGCACCTTGCGCTCATCTCACTTCCCTCTGCGCTCATCCCATGCATTAATACCCGCAAGCCGCCATCAGCCGAGTCTCCCCCATGATGTCCATGCAAGCCTATTTCGCCTTCGTCGCCGCCTGCATTGCGCTGGCGCTGCTGCCGGGGCCGATCGTCACCCTCGTCATCGCCAATGGCCTGCGCCACGGCACGCGCGCCGCGCTCACCAACGTGGCCGGCGCGCAGGCCGGCCTTGCCATCGTCATCGGCATCGTCGCGGTCGGCCTGACCTCGCTGATGGCGACCATGGGCTACTGGTTCGACTGGGTGCGCTTTGCCGGCGCCGCTTATCTGGTCTGGCTCGGCATCAAGCTGATCTGGGCGCCGGTCGAGGGCGTCGATGTCGACACACCGCCTCCGCCGCCGCGGGGCGGCTTCTTCCTGCAGGGTTTTGTGGTGCTGCTGTCGAACCCGAAGGTGCTGGTGTTCTTCGGCGCCTTCATCCCGCAGTTCATGGACATGAACCAGCCGCACTTTCCGCAAGTCGCGCTGCTGGGCGCGACCTTCATGGTCACCGCCGTGGTAACGGATGCGCTCTACGCCATCGCCGCAGGCCGCGCGCGAAAATTCTTCTCGGCGCGCCGCACGCGGATGATGTCGCGCATCTCCGGCGGCTTCATGATCGGCGGCGGCATCTGGCTGGCGCTGACCAGGGCGAAGTGAGGCTTACACCAACAGCTCCGCCTTCAGCTCCACCGCGACCTCGGCAAGGATCCTTGCCAGCCGTTCGGCCCATTGCTGCTGGCCCGCGTAGTCGGCGATCAGATCCTGCCGGATCTCGATGCCGGTGTTGACGAGACCGCGCCCTTCGCCGTGGACGGGGATGGTGTAGTCGGTGAGGTCGCTGACCGCGTAAGGCTCGTTGTCGCCGACGACGAGATCGCCCTCTGCGCGCAGATGCTTGAGCAACAGCTGCGGCAGCACGGTGTCGCGGTTGTACAGCGCGGCGATGTGCCAGGGCCGCGCGACGCCGGCATAGACGGGCGTGAAGCTGTGCAGCGACACCAGCACCGTCGGCCGCTTGTCGTGCAGGCGGGCGTCGATCGCGGCATCGATGCGATCATGATAGGGCTCGAAAATCTCGCGCCGCCGTGCCTCGCGCTCGCCCTCCGAAATCCCTTCGTTGCGCGGGATCGCGGTCGCCTCGGAGATCACGGGGATCGAGCTCACCGCGGCCGGCGGGCGGTTGCAGTCGATCACGAGCCGCGAATAGCGCTGCGCGATCAGATGCGCGTCGAGCATCTTGGCTAGGCGGTCGGCGACGCCGGCGATGCCGATGTCCCAGGCGATGTGCCTGACAAGCTCGGCCTCAGTAACACCGAGATCGCCGAGCGCATGCGGCAGCACCCGTCCGTAATGATCCGAGGTGAGCAGAAAGGGCGAAGTCCCTTCGGCATTCACCTCATGCACGGGCAAAATATCGCCCTCGCCGAGCAGTTGATCGGCGGCCTCGGCCGTGTGCAGATCCATCCTGATTGCCTATGAAACGATTACGTGTCTAAACGGAGTAACGATATTGCACCGACATCGCAACTTTAGAGCAGCATGACCTCCGATCGCCTTTTCGTCTACGGCACCCTGATGCGCGGCTTTGACCATCCGATGGCGCGGCTGCTTGCGGGCCACGCGGATTTCTTGGGTGAAGCGACCTGCCGCGGCCGGCTCGTTCTGGTGAAGCATTATCCGGGATTGCTGCTGTCGAATGCTGCCTCCGACATCGTCCATGGCGAGCTCTTCCGGATACGCGTGCCTGACGAGCTCCTGGGCGAGCTCGACATGTACGAGGCCTGCGGCGAGGGCTTTCCGGAGCCGACCGAATATCTGCGCCGGCTGATCGACGTGACGCTGGCTGACGGCACCACGGACAAGGCCTGGACCTATGTCTACAACTGGCCCGTCACGGGTCTGCCACTCATCGAGTCCGGGCGGTTCTTGGCGCACTAAGCCGACAGCACTTCCTTCACCACGCGCACGTCGACCTCGCGCTCGACGTAACTCCATTCCTCGGTTTCCCGGAGCATCGCCACCAGCTCCTCGAACAGCGAGGCATGCGCGGGGGCGAATTCGAACCAGGTCAGGAAATCGAAGGGCTCGCCGAGGTCGCGGCAATGATAGAGCTGGCGCGCGATCGCGGGCAGGAAACGAAGACTGCTCGCGATGTGGTGCGACTTGTCCTCGAAGATCTTGCGGCGCTCTTCCTGCGTCAGATCCCACCAGGCCTGCGATTTGCGGATCGGGATCAGCGCCGCGCTGGTTGCTTCCATCCGGCCGAGCCCGGCCTGCACGGCCGTGAGCTGCTGCTTCTCAGGCCGCTCGGTGTAGCGCAAATTGCTCGGGGCCCCGACCAGCCGCCACGCATTGCGCGAGGGCACCAGCGGCAACGAGACGGCCTCGCTGTCCGTCACCGACAGCGCCGGCATGAAGGGCAGGGGCTCGCCGGTTACGGGTGCGATCGAGATCACACGCCAGCCCCCGCTGTGGCCGCCCCGAAAGGTCCTGAACATGGGGGATATGGAAGCGTGGAACCGGGGCGGGTTCAAGGCTTTCCCGTCATTCCGGGGCGATGCGCAGCATCGAACCCGGAATCTCGAGATTCTCAGGTGCGTAATTGCGCACCGTAGTTCGCCCTACGGGCGCCCCGGAATGACGCGTGGCGGAGCCCTGTGCATAGGTCGAATAACCCGGATAAGCCCGAGAAACCTGGCCTTTGGTCGGCGCGCCCCTATATCCCTCATCCTTCGCCCGACTCACCCCGGTTCGCGCTACACAGGCCCATGCGCTTCACACCCCAATTCCTCGACGAGCTTCGTGCCCGGCTTTCGGTCTCCGAGGTCGTGGGCAAGCGCGTCAAGCTGAAGAAGGCCGGGCGGGAGTGGAAGGGGCTGTCGCCATTCCAGCAGGAGAAGACGCCGTCCTTCTACGTCAACGACCAGAAGGGTTTTTACCACGACTTCTCCTCCGGCAAGCACGGCGACATCATCTCTTTCGTGATGGAGACCGACGGGCTGCCGTTTGCGGAGGCCGTCGAGCGGCTCGCCAGCATGGCGGGCCTGGCGCTGCCAGCGGTGACGCCGGATGCGGCGCGGCAGGAGCAGCGCCGCCGCACGCTGCATGATGTCATGGATCTCGCCGCGACCTATTTCGCGGAGACGCTGGCCTCGCGCGTCGGCGCCAAGGCGCGCGGCTATCTCGCTGACCGCGCGATTTCGCCGGCGACGCAATTGCAGTTCCGCCTCGGCTATGCCTCGCCCGATCGCTTCGCGCTGAAGGAGCATCTCGGCAAGCTCGGTATCTCCGTCGACGACATGGTCGAGACCGGCCTGCTGGTGGCCGGCAACGATATTCCCGTGCCGTATGACCGCTTCCGCGATCGCGTGATGTTCCCGATCACCGATCTGCGCGGCCGCGTCATCGCCTTCGGCGGGCGCGCGCTGGAGAAGGACGTTCCGGCAAAGTACCTGAACTCGCCGGAGACGCCGCTCTTCCACAAGGGCGACAATCTCTACAACCATCAGACCGCGCGCAAGGCCACCCATGACGGCAGCGCGCTGATCGTGGTCGAAGGCTATGTCGACGTCATCGCCATGGTCACCGCGGGCTTTGCGGGCGCTGTCGCGCCGCTCGGCACCGCGCTCACCGAAAGCCAGTTGGCGCTGCTCTGGAAGATGGCGGACGAGCCGATCCTCTGCTTCGACGGCGACCGTGCCGGCCAGAAGGCGGCTTATCGTGCTGCTGATCTCGCGCTGCCATTCCTCGCGCCCGGAAAGAGTCTTCGTTTCGCGCTGCTGCCGGAAGGCCAGGATCCCGACGATCTCGCGCGCTCCGGCGGCCGCGGTGCCATCGAGGAAGTCATCGCGGCGGCGAAGCCGCTTGCCGAGATGATCTGGTCGCGCGAGCTCGAAGGCGGCAACTTTGCCACCCCCGAGCGCCGCGCCGCGCTGGAGGCGCGCATCAAGGAGCTCGCGAACGGCATCCGCGACGAGGTGGTGCGGCGCTATTACCGCGATGATTTTGCCGAGCGGCTTCGGCGCACTTTCGCGCCTGAGGGTGGCCGCGGCGGCTTTGCCGGCCGGGGCAATTTCCAAGGCAATTTTCAAGGCAATTCCGGCCGCCAATTCCAGCCCCGGGCTGCCGGAGGCGCGAATCGATTCGGCGGCCAGGGATTCGGTGGCGGCCGCCGCGGCCCGCCCGGTCCCATCCCGCTACCCTCCGGTCCCTACCAGGCGGCGAGCCCGCAGCTGGCGGCCAGCCCGATCATGCGCGGCCAGCGCAGCGCCATCTCCCGCCGGGAGGCCCTGATCCTGCAATGCCTGATCAACCACCCCTGGCTGCTGCACGATCACCTCGAGGAGGTCGCGGCCCTGGAGCTGGCCCATCCTGAGGCCCACAAGCTCAGGGCCGGCATCATCGCCGCCTTTGCCAACGACCACCACCACTCCGCGGACCCCGGCGAGCAGGCCGAAAAGATGCGCGGCGATCTCGCCAAAGGCGGATTTTCGCAAGTCCTTCAAAGGGTTGAGAACGGCATCACGACTGCGGCGGTGTGGGGCGCCCGCGAAGGTGCCGCCCCCGACGATGTTCTCGCCACCTGGCATCAGCTCGTTGCCTTGCATCGGCAATGGCATTCACTACTTAGAGAGCTGAAAGACGCCGAGCTGGCCTTGGGGGAGGACCCCAGCGAGGCCAATTTGGCGTGGCTGCGTGACGTCAAGGCCCGGATGGCCGAGGTCGACGGCACCGAAGCCCTGATCGAGGGTTTTGGCGAGCTGTCGGGTCGGTTCCAGAAGAGCGTGTGATGAAAGAATCATGCGGACGGCTGGGGCCGGAACCGCTAAAAGACTCGCCAAATCCAAGGTTTGGCGGCAAAAACAGGGTTAATCGAGGCTTAACGGTCTTGTAGCACTTTGGCCACCAGGCGGCCGCAGGCAGAACAGACGCGTCAGGAATGAATCCGCGCATTGCTGTTGGCACTACACCTGCATCCGCTGCGACAAAGAGGCTGACGAAGCGTTAGGCATTTCCGGCGAGAGAGAGTTGGGGGTGGCGAGAGATATGTGCGCCGCCCTTTCCGTGTCGAGAGCTGCCGAAGCGAGAGCGTCGGGCAACAGGTTCATGTGAATTCAGGCAGACGCGGCGAGCCGACTGCATTGAAGCGCGTTTAGGAGCAATGGATGGCCACCAAGGCAAAGACGCTGCAGGCGAAGGACAAGGAAAAAGACGACAAGGCAGCGGACGCGCCGGAGAAGGATTCCCAGGACGCGCCCTCGCCGTTGCTCGACCTGTCCGACGCCGCTGTAAAGAAGATGATCAAGCAGGCCAAGAAGCGCGGCTTCGTGACCTTCGATCAGCTCAACGAAGTCTTGCCGTCCGACCAGACCTCGCCCGAACAGATCGAGGACATCATGTCGATGCTCTCGGACATGGGCATCAACGTCACCGAAGCCGACGATAGCGAAGGCGAGGAGGACAAGGACGAGGGCGGCGAGGACGAGACCGACAACGAGCTCGTCGAGGTCACCCAGAAGGCCGTCACCGAGGTCAAGAAGAGCGAGCCGGGCGAGCGCACCGACGATCCCGTGCGCATGTATCTGCGCGAGATGGGCACGGTCGAGCTGCTCTCCCGCGAAGGCGAAATCGCCATCGCCAAGCGCATCGAGGCCGGCCGCGAGGCGATGATCGCAGGGCTGTGCGAAAGCCCGCTGACCTTCCAGGCCATCATCATCTGGCGCGACGAGCTCAACGAAGGGAAGATCTTCCTCCGCGACATCATCGATCTCGAAGCCACCTATGCCGGCCCCGACGCCAAGGCCGGCATGAACAATGCGATGATATCAGGTCCCACCGGCGAGAACGGTGAAGCGCCCGCCGAGGGTGGCCAGGCCGCCGCGGCGGTCGGCGCCCCCGCGCATGTCGCTCCGCCCGCCGCGCCGCCGTCGCCGACCCCGTTCCGTGCCGCACCTGCGCCGGGCGGCACGGAAGCCGGCGAGGAGAAGGATCCGGGCGAGGCCGCGGCCGAGTCCGACATGGACGACGACGAGTTCGAGAACCAGATGTCGCTCGCGGCCATCGAGGCCGAGCTCAAGCCGAAGGTGGTCGAGATCTTCGACAAGATCGCCGACAGCTACAAGAAGCTGCGCAAGCTTCAGGAGCAGGACATCCAGAACCAGCTTCAGAACGAGTCGCTCTCGCCGCACCAGGAGCGCAAGTACAAGAAGCTGAAGGACGAGATCATCGTCGAGGTGAAGTCGCTGCGCCTCAACCAGGCGCGTATCGACTCACTCGTCGAGCAGCTCTACGACATCAACAAGCGCCTCGTCTCGCATGAGGGCCGCCTGATGCGCCTTGCCGACAGCCACGGCGTCGCGCGCGAGGACTTTTTGCGCAACTACACCGGCTCGGAGCTCGATCCGCGCTGGCTCAACCGCGTCTCGAAGCTCTCGGCCAAGGGCTGGAAGAACTTCGTCCATCACGAGAAGGACCGCATCAAGGACCTCCGTCACGAGGTGCATCAGCTTGCCGCGCTGACCGGCCTCGAGATCGTCGAGTTCCGCAAGATCGTGCACTCCGTGCAGAAGGGCGAGCGCGAAGCACGCCAGGCCAAGAAGGAGATGGTGGAAGCCAACCTCCGTCTCGTGATCTCGATCGCCAAGAAATACACCAACCGCGGCCTGCAATTCCTCGACCTGATCCAGGAAGGCAATATCGGCCTGATGAAGGCGGTCGACAAGTTCGAGTACCGCCGCGGCTACAAGTTCTCGACCTACGCCACGTGGTGGATCCGGCAGGCGATCACGCGCTCGATCGCCGACCAGGCGCGCACCATCCGCATCCCCGTGCACATGATCGAGACGATCAACAAGATCGTGCGCACGAGCCGCCAGATGCTCAACGAGATCGGCCGCGAGCCGACCCCGGAGGAGCTCGCCGAGAAGCTCGGCATGCCGCTGGAGAAGGTACGAAAAGTTCTCAAGATCGCGAAAGAGCCGCTGTCGCTGGAGACCCCGGTCGGTGACGAAGAGGATTCACACCTCGGCGATTTCATCGAGGACAAGAACGCGATCCTCCCGATCGACGCCGCGATCCAGTCCAACCTGCGCGAGACCACCACGCGCGTGCTGGCCTCGCTCACCCCGCGCGAAGAGCGCGTGCTGCGCATGCGCTTCGGCATCGGCATGAACACCGACCACACGCTGGAAGAAGTCGGCCAGCAGTTCTCGGTGACGCGCGAGCGTATCCGCCAGATCGAAGCGAAGGCGCTGCGGAAGCTGAAGCATCCGTCGCGGAGCAGGAAGCTGCGGAGCTTCTTGGATAATTAATCGGGATTGTAATGCCCGGGCCCGACCCGGGCATCCATCGTAACGAAGACGGCGGGCTGAAAAAGCTCGCCGTTTTTCTTTGTGCTGGCGCCTGGATTGCGTCGGATAGTAAATTGCGAAGCGGATGCCGTTGGTTTGCTCATTCCATCTCCGTTGCTCTTCCGCTTTTTTCAAACCCGCCAGCTATGCCCGACTATCACCTCACCGTCTGGTACAACACCTGCTGCCCCGTCTGTGACGGCGGCATCGACTGGCAGCGCAACAAGCTGCTGGCGCTGGCGCGCGCGGGTACGGTTGAGTTCAGGGACATCAACGAGGAGCCAGATGCGCTGGTGCACTTTGGTGCTTCGCTCGACGACATCAGGCGCCGCCTGCACGCGACCGATGAGGCCGGCAGGCTGATCGTCGGTGCGGATGTCGCGATTGCGTTGTGGCGGTTGACGCCGGGGGAGGGCTGGCTTGCTGCGCTGTTCGGCAATCGCGTAGCGCTGCCGGTCACGCGGTTTGTCTATGACCGGTTTGCCGATCTGCTGTTTGCCTGGAATAAGAGGAGCGGGCGCTGGTGAGCGCCTGCTTATGTCGTCTACTTCTTCTTCACCCCGACCCGCTCGATCCGCTTGATCTCGAGCGCCGGCCGGCCGCTCTTCTCCGCGATCTCGCGGTCCTGCTCCATGATGAAGTTGCGCGCGGGTTCGTCGCCGTCGAGGCCGCCGAGCAGCTCTGAGGGCACGCGGCGGTTGGAGCGCTGGGAATCGTCTTCATAGAAGACGTTGAAAAAGGCGAATTCGCCTTTGGGATTGGTTCCGGGTTTTTTGGCCATGGCGGCTTGTCGTCGATTGGAGGGCCGCAGTCAAATGACTTTGGCGATCACCGACGGCAGTCCGACCCCGAACGCGACGGGACTAGATGCGGCTGATCGAAATCCGGCTACGGGGGAGGGGGCAGGCGCCTGCCTGCGATCTGCGGCGGCCCTTCGAGGGACCCTTGCTCAACAACCCTTGTTCGGCCAACGCTTGCCTTAATAAACGGCGGGCCGAAGCCCGCCGTTTATTTTTGGTCTTCAGTGTCGCCCGGGGCTGGCAGGGCGACAACCTAAAATAGAAGGCTATAGAAGGCGCCCTGCGATGGCAAGGCAAATCGTGGCGGCGTTGATGTCGCAGCGAGCGGATCAGATATGCGATGGTCGCGACATGTGGCTTCGATTCACATCGAAGCAATTGTTTAGACCGTCAAACCAATTTGTTCATCTTGCCGGCCCTGGCGATGCAACGCTGTGTCGGAAGGCGCGCCAGCCTGCACCTCTTCCCGCCTGCGTGCAGACAGTGTGATCTCGAGTTGTAAAAGCGAGTTCCATCGCCGCCTCATGTCTCAATGCGCGCGCGTGCGCCGCCCCGTCTCCTGCACCGCCAGCCGCGATCCGTGTCCGCCGCTCTTGCCGCTGTGCTCTTGAAGTCCCTGCGCCATGATCGCGCTGCCCTTCGCGGCCGAGCCGAACGTGATGAGGAAGGATGCCAGCAGCAGCGCGAGCGCGATGCCGGGCGAACTGTCGGCGAAGATCAACTCGCGCAGACGTCCGGGATTGAGCCAGAGCAGACCGCCAACGAGGAGCGTCGCGGCGCAGGCACCGATCGCGAGGTTGATGGCGAGCAGGCGGAACAGGGGGATGCGGAGGAGCGAGGGGCGGGCCGGCTTGTTCTGATGGTCGGGCATGGCTGGTTGCCTCAGACTTTGTCGGGCCCGGGAATGACGAGAGAGCATGTCTGCGGCATCCATCTCACGCCGTCCATGCTGCGATATTGACCCGCATCAAACTCCCGCGCGACGCTTCACGGCGCCACCAGCTCCACACGCCGGTTCAGCGCGCGGCCGGCATCCGTCGCGTTCGAAATCGCGCGCGGCGCAAGGCCGAGCGAGGTGATGATCTCCCGCTCGCTGCCATCTGGGCGGTGGGACAGTTTGATGCGGATCAAGCCTGGCGCTTTCAAGCCTTGTGCTTTCAAGCCTTGCGCTTTGACGCTCGCTGCTTTCCCGGGCATGATCCGCGCGCTGCTTCGCAGCTAGGATTTTTAAGGGGATTGCTCCACATGCTGAGACTGCTTCTCGCCGCCGCGTCCGTCATTTGTCTGGCCGGCGGGTCGGCGCAGGCCGCGCGCTGCGGCGGCGACTTCAACGCTTTCGTCGCCAGCATGGCCCAGGAAGCGCAAGCGGCCGGCGTCTCGGCAAGCGTGACCAACGCGGCGCTCAGCGGCGTGACCCCCGATGGCGCGGTGCTCGCCTTCGACCGGCGCCAGCGCCACACGTTCAACAAGAGTTTTGAGCAGTATGTCTCGACCCGCGTCGGCCCCGGTCGGATCAATGGCGGCCGCGCCTTGCTGCAGCGCCACGCCGCATTGCTCTCGCGCATCGAGCAGCAGTTCGGCGTGCCACGTTATATCCTGGTCGCGATCTGGGGCCTGGAGAGCGATTTCGGCAAGGGCGACATCGGCAAGATGCCGGTGGTCCGCACGCTCGCGACCCTCGCGCATGATTGCCGCCGCACCGATCTATTCCAGGGCGAACTGCTCGCTGCGCTGAAGATCGTGCAGCGCGGCGACCTGCCGCTGCGCGACCTGATCGGTGCCTTTGCCGGCGAGATCGGCCAGACCCAGTTCCTGCCGTCGTCCTACATCAAATACGGCGTCGATTTCGACGGCGACGGCCATGTCGACCTCCGCCACAGCGTCCCCGACGTGCTCGCCTCGACCGCGAATTTGCTCCACACCAGCGGCTTCAAGATGGGCCAGCCCTACGGCGAAGGTACAGCGAATTTCGAAGCGATGCGCGAGTGGAACAGGGCGGTGGTGTATCGTAAGACGATCGGGTATTTCGCCGATCGGCTCGCGGGGCAGTAACCACATACTCAGTCTCGTAGGGTGGGCAAAGGCGCAACGCGCCGTGCCCACGACCTTTGCGTCGTCGTACGAAGTCGTGGGCACGCTTCGCTTTGCCCACCCTACGACAGCCGGGCAGTAAAGGGCGCATCGCTTGTAGGATGGGTAGAGCGAAGCGAAACCCATCGCGCGACCTCCTCGCGGAAACATGATGGGTTTCGCTGCGCTCTACCCATCCTACGAATTCACGTTCCCTTCGCCATCTTCTCCAGCCGCCGCTGCAGTGGCGCCCAATACGTTCCCGGGCGGAAGCGCTGCAACAGGTCCATGAAGCGGGCGTCGTTGCCGATCAGGATGCGGGGCTCGTTCTTCTCGATACCCCTGATGATGCGCAGCGCGGCGTCCTTCGGCGTGGTCCTTGCCGCGGTCTCGAACCGCTCGATCGATTGCGCGCGGCGGGCATTGTCGGTGACGCCGACCCCGGTGCGCGAGTTGCGCGCGATGGCGGTGGCGACGCCGCCGGGATGCACGACCGACAGCCTGATCGGGCTGCCCGCCACCGCGAGCTCGTGCCGCACGCTCTCGGAGAAGCCGCGCACCGCGAATTTCGCCGCCGCGTAAGCCGATTGCCCCGGCGGCGCGATGATGCCGAAGATCGAAGAGAGGTTGACGATGTGCGCCTCCGGTCTCGTCTTCAGATGCGGCAGGAAGGCGCGCGTGCCATGCACCACGCCCCAGAAATTGATGTCGAACAGCCAGTCCATCTGCGCCTGGTCGATCTCCTCGAACGAGCCCATCAGCGCCACGCCGGCATTGTTGACGACGATGCCGAGCGCGGGATGCGCGGAGATCGCCGCATTCGCGAATTGCGCGATGTCGTCGGGTTCGCCGACGTCGACGCGGTGCACGCTGACCTTGCGGCCCGCACCGATCTCGGCCGCGAGCGTCTTCAGCCCGGCCTCGTCGCGATCGGCGAGCGCAAGATCGCAGCCGCGCTGTGCAAGCTCGATCGCCAGCGCGCGGCCGATGCCGCTGGCGGCTCCCGTGATGGCGGCGGCGCCGCGAATCGCTGTCATGATGTTCCCCGTCAAGCCTCTGCTGCGGGAACTATGCTTTACATTTTTTCAGAATGGAACTGAACCGCAGACGCATTGGCTCCTTAACATACGTTACGCAAGCGATCGTTGGGAGATGCCGATGGGACAAGCACAGCCATTTCGCGCAACTGCGCTGATCGTTGAAGACGACGTCATGCAGCGGGAGATGCTGAGCCTGCTGCTGGAGGAGAGCGGCTACCAGGTGATCCAATGCGAAAGCGCCGAGGCCGCCGAGCGCGTCCTCGACAAGAGCGCCGGCGCGCTCTGCCTGATGATGACCGACGTCCAGCTCGCGGGGCCCATGAACGGCGTCGAGCTCGCGCATGTCGCCAAGGACCGCAATCCCAAGCTCGACGTCGTCGTCACCTCCGGCCGTCCGTTGATGCAGCCCTTGCCCGACGGCGCAAAGTTCTGGGCCAAACCCTGGGCGCCGCTCGACGTGCTGCGCGAAGCCGAGCTCGCGCAGCTGGCGTGAGCGTTCTCAACCCGTCATCCCTGCGCAACGGCCAAGCCGTTGCGCAGGGATGACGGATCAAGACTGAAGGCCCAAGGCCCGGCTTCCCCGCCGCGACGCCGGGTGGTAGCGTCCGCCCATGACTTGGTCCTTCCTGCTCACCTCGCTCATCGTCGTCGCGTCCCCCGGCACCGGCGTGCTCTACACGCTGGCTGCGGCGCTGACGCGCGGCTCGCGTGCCAGCCTCGCGGCCGCCTTCGGCTGCACGCTCGGGATCGTGCCGCACATGATGGCGGCGATGCTCGGGCTCGCTGCCGTGCTCCACACCAGCGCGCTCGCCTTTGCCGCGCTGAAATGGGGCGGGGTGCTTTATCTGCTCTACATGTCCTGGCAGGCGCTGCGCGAGAGCGGGGCGTTGGCGGTCGAGGGTGAGATCCGCGAGCGTTCGGTCGGCCGTGTGATCGTGACCGGCTTTCTCATCAACATCCTCAATCCGAAGCTGTCGATCTTCTTCCTCGCCTTCCTGCCGCAGTTCATCGCCGCGGACGAAGCCCATGTGCTGGCGCGCATGCTGGAATTGAGCGGCGCCTTCATGGCGATGACCCTTGCGGTGTTCGTGGTCTACGGCCTCTGCGCCGCCGCGGTGCGCGAGCACGTCATCTCCCGCCCGCGCATCATGGCCTGGCTGCGCCGCAGCTTCGCCGCCGGTTTCGCCGCGCTCGGCGCCAAGCTGGCCTTCGCGGAACGATAGCTTCTTCTTCAGGTCGCTCGTGGCTAGGGCATTTGCGCTTGCCGCCATCCTTCGAGACGCCCGCTTTAGGCGGGCACCTCAGGATGAGGACGGAGTGCGTGGCAGCGGATTCAACGGGCACAGCGCTGCTTAGCCTCATCCTGAGGAGACCGCCGGCGGCGGTCGTCTCGAAGGACGAGGCGTGCGTTCAGGCGCTGCCGCTATTGGCCATTGCTCGGTCGTACGATTGAGAGAGCAAGCCAATAAAAAAGCGGGCCTCGCGCCCGCCACCTTCATACTCTCTCAACGCTGACCCGAAGCCCGGGCGGAGCGAGGCTCCACCCGGGCAAAGAAACAGAAGCCTCGTTACTTCTTCTTCGCCTTCTTGGCCTTCTTCGCCTTCTTCTTCGTCGCCTTCTTCGCTTTCTTAGCCATAGGATCCTCTTAAGGGTTAATGG
Organism: Bradyrhizobium sp. AC87j1; assembly: GCF_002936975.1. Taxonomy (NCBI): domain Bacteria; kingdom Pseudomonadati; phylum Pseudomonadota; class Alphaproteobacteria; order Hyphomicrobiales; family Nitrobacteraceae; genus Bradyrhizobium; species Bradyrhizobium sp. AC87j1. The sequence goes on along the minus strand of NZ_PTFE01000093.1, from coordinate 5,768 downwards.
TGGAACGCGACACGAGGGATGCTCGGCGGAGGGCCAGCCTCGCAACATCCTCGACGACAAACTCAGCAGATTCGCGCCTTCCTGCCCCGTGCTGTCACATCCGTGTCATCGCGTTATCCACAGCTCAGATGCATTTTCGGGTGATTTTGGTGCGTGAATCCGCATCGCGGCATCGAAGCAGCGTCGCCGCCGATATCCCTAACGATCCGACAACGGAGCGCCGCCGTTCATGAATCCAAAACCAAAGGCGCGTTTTGCCGGAACGCGGTGAGACTCCATTAAGCGCGCGGGCCGCATTCTTCTCCGCAAGAAAACGGGGATGGGTCATGGACGGACGGCTGCCAGGGACGGGGGGCGCGACGCTGCGCATGCCGCACGTGTCATGCTGAACGTGCCGACGCTCTGGACCGTCTTCGTCGTCAACTTCCTGGCGCTCGGCGTGATCTGGGCCTACGTGACGCGCTCCTATCCGAAATTCGCCGCCGCGCGGTTCTGGATGGCATCGTCCTTTGTCGGTGCGATCGGCGCGATGACGGCGCTGGTCCGCTTGTTCGTCGCCTCTCCCCTCCCGCTTCTGTTCGGCGCGGCCGGCGTCATCGCCGCGAGCTGCCTCGCCGCGATGGGCATTGAGCGCTTCTATGGCCGGCCGGTCTCGTGGCGCCTGATGACCGTGACGGGAGGCTTGAGCCTTGCCGGCGTCGTGGTCTTCATGGTCGGCTTCGAGCACATGCAGCTGCGCATGCTCAGCTACACGCTCGGTCAGGCCCTGCCGCTGGTGCTGGCGCTGCGCCTGCTGCTGTCGCCGCCGGAAGGGCGCGTCAGCCCGGGCGCGCGGCTGTCCGGCATCGTCATCCTCACCATCATCGCGATCCTCATTGCCCGCACGATCGGCAATTTGCTCGGCCACGATCTCTCGGCGAAGGCCGGCGGCCAGACCCATGCCGTCATGGTGCTGGGGCTGCTGTTCCTGTCGATGACGCTCAATTTCGGCTTCCTGCTGATGGCGATGGACCGGCTGCGGGGCGAGGTCGCCGATCTCGCGCTGCTCGACGATCTCACCGGCGTCGCCAACCGGCGGCATCTGCTGCAGCGCCTGACCGAGGAATGCGCCCGCTCGGAGCGTAGCGGCGCACCGTTCTCGCTGCTGGTGATCGATCTCGACGGCTTCAAGACCATCAACGACACCCACGGCCATGCCGCCGGCGATGCCTGCCTGCAGCACTTCACCCTGATGACGCAGACGCGGCTTCGGCCCGGCGACATGCTGGCCCGCACCGGTGGCGACGAGTTCTGCGTCGTGCTGCCGTCCTCGTCCTTGCGCGAGGCCGCCGCGATCGCCCGGCGCGTGCTCGAGGTCTGCCGTCAGGACGCCGAGGCCTGCATCGGCAGCGAGATCCCGATCGCGATCTCGATCGGCGTCGCGCAGTGGGATCGCGGCATCGGAGAATTCCCGGATCGCCTGATGGCCAATGCCGACCACGCCCTCTATGCCGCCAAGAAGAACGGCAAGAACGATTTTGCCGTCTACGATCCGTCGCCGCCGCTCTCGCCTGAGCCGATCGGCCGGGGCGAGACCGCGCGCCATTTCGCCTGAGGCCATGCTAGGTTTGGTCTCTGTTGGACCCGCATGATGATCGCTCGCCTGCTCGCGGCCGTTCTGGCCGCTTTCTTTCTGATCGCCCCCGCCGCTGCCGAGGATGCCGAGCTCGCAAAGCTCGCGCGCGCCTCCGGCACGCCCGACATTCCCGGCCTGAAGATGGTCTGGCTGGCGCCATGGGGTGACGTCCGGAGCGCAAGACCCTGGCGCAACATCATCGTGCACCAGACCGAGGGGCCGGCGGGCTCGGCGCGCGGCGGGGCGCAAGCGCAAGCGAAGACCCCGACGCGGCGCGGCGTCACCGTGTGGGTGGAGACCGACGGTACGGTCTATTGGGCGGTCGCGGAAAACCTGGTGCCGACCCATGGCGACGGCGCCAACCGCAACGACAACAAGTTCATCGACAACAGCGCGACCTATCGTCAGGTCGTGCGCGACAATTCGATCGGCGTCGAGTTCGCCGGCAATTATCCCGACGTCGCGGCCGGCCCGACCGAGGCGCAGGTCGCTGCGTGGCGCGTGCTCGTTCAGGTCCTGCGCGCGCGCTACGATATCCCGCTCGACCGCGTCTATGCGCACAACTGGATTGACTACAAGGACGCGCGCTATTGCGAAGGCTGCTGGCTCGCGACGCTGGCGAGGATGTGGGGGGAGTGACGGGAGGCGTTAAACTGCCTGCGCCATCCAGCCGAAGAACCGTCGCATCAAACCCGGCCGCTGCGGCAATTCCGGCGGATCATCGACAGCCAGTACGCGTTTGAAGAAGTAATCCAAAAACACCATGTCGTTCGGCTCGGTGACGGTGAATGTCTCCTCGCCAAAGAACACGCTGTAACTGAAGAAGAACGGCCCCATGAGCGGGATCGTCGCGGTCGACGCATAGTCCTTGGAGATCACGAACTCCGACGGCTCCAGCCCATGCTCGCGCATCGCCCGCTCGACCAGCGGCAGCTTGCGCATGAACTGGGGAGAGAAGCCACCGACGGTGGATTGCAGGATGATCGACACGGTGCGTGCCCGCTCTTGTGATGTGATCCGACCATCATGTGTCGGGCGACCCGTCATAGGCGTTCAAGGTGCCCCGCCAGCTTCGCGAAGCTGCCACAGCTCACCCAACAAAAAAGCCGGCGTTGCCGCCGGCTTTTTCTCTTCTCGATCCGCCAATCTCTTACCGCGGAAACGCCCCGCTTAGTGCGCGGCTTCCAGCGCGGCCTGTTCGGCCCTTGCGATCGTGCCCTTGACCGCGGACTGCACCTTCTCGAAGGCGCGGACCTCGATCTGGCGGACGCGCTCGCGCGACACGCTGAACTCGGCAGCGAGGTCTTCCAGCGTCATCGGCTCATCGGCGAGGCGGCGGGCCTCGAAGATGCGGCGTTCGCGCGGGTTGAGCACGCCCATGGCGCCGTTCAGCGCGTCACGGCGTTCGTCATACTCCTCGTGCTCGGCCAGCATGGCTTCCTGGTTGGGCGTATTGTCGACCAGCCAGTCCTGCCATTCGCCGGCTTCGCCGTCGTCGCGGATCGGTGCGTTGAGCGACGCGTCGCCACCGAGGCGGCGGTTCATGTCGATCACGTCCTGATCGGTGACGCCGAGGCGCTTGGCAATTATCTTCACCTGGTCGGGGCGCAGATCGCCCTCGTCCAGCGCGTTGATCTTGCTCTTCGCCTTGCGCAGGTTGAAGAACAGCTTCTTCTGGTTCGCGGTGGTTCCCATCTTCACGAGCGACCAGGAACGCAAAATGTACTCTTGAATCGACGCCTTGATCCACCACATCGCGTAGGTGGCGAGACGGAACCCCTTCTCGGGTTCGAAACGTTTTACCGCCTGCATGAGGCCGACATTGCCTTCCGAGACGACCTCGGAGATCGGCAGGCCGTAGCCGCGATAGCCCATGGCGATCTTGGCCACGAGCCGGAGATGGCTGGTGACGAGCTGGTGCGCCGCGTCGCGATCGTCATGCTCGCGCCAACGCTTGGCGAGCATGTATTCCTGCTGGGGTTCCAGCATCGGGAACTTGCGGATCTCGGCGAGGTAACGGGAAAGGCCGGATTCTCCATTGAGGACCGGCAAAGCAGCGGTACGGGCCATACTGAAGCCCTCCAAAGGTTCAGGCCCCCGATAGCGGCGGGCCAGGCAGACGACCGCTGTGTTAAAGCCGGCCGTAGCTGCGATGTTCCGTTGGTCATTTCCAACGCAAGCGCAATATACCCCATGGGGGGGCAAAAAGGGAAGGATTGCTGACGTCACGACCCCGTGTGTCAGCTATAATCTTTTGTAATGTAACGCTTTTCTTAAAGGGCCTGCGTCATACCGCCGCTTTCAGGGTGCTCTGGAGGAGAAGCAAATCCTCCGGCAAAGGCGCCTCCCAGTGGAGTAATTCTCCGGTCCTCGGGTGCTCCAATACCAGCAAATATGCGTGCAGGGCCTGCCGCCCAAGCGCGGTCAGCGCGACCTGCGACTCGGGACCGAGCTGGTTCGCCTTGGTCTTGAAATGCGGGCCATAGACGGCATCGCCCATCAGGGGATGACCGACATGGGCGAGGTGGACGCGAATCTGGTGGGTGCGCCCCGTCTCGAGCTCGCAGGCCAGCAGCGTCGCGATCGGCTTGCCGTCGCGTCCGTTAAAACTCTCCAATATCTCCCAATGCGTCACCGCCTCGCGGCCGCCCTGGCGCACCGCCATCTTCTCGCGCGCATGCGGATGGCGGTCGATCGGCGCGTCGACGGTGCCGCGATGGCGGCTAGGGACGCCCCAGGCAAAGGCCATATAGCCGCGGCGCATCGCACCGGTGCGGCCGTGGTCGGCGAATTGCGCGGTCAGCGAGGCATGGGCGAGGTCGTTCTTGGCAACCACCATCAGCCCTGTCGTGTCCTTGTCGAGCCGGTGCACGATGCCGGGCCGGCGCACCCCGCCGATGCCCGACAGCGAAGAGCCGCAATGGGCGATCAGCGCGTTCACCAGCGTGCCGGTCTCGTGGCCGGCCGCGGGGTGCACCACCAGCCCCTTCGGCTTGTTGAGGACGACGATGTCATCGTCCTCGAACACGATATCGAGGGCGATATCCTCCCCCTTCGGCTCCGGCGGGGCCGCTTCCGGCACGTCGATTGTGATCGTATCGCCGGATGTGACGTGATAAGCGGGGTCGCGGACCGCGGAGGCCTTCAGGCTCACCGCGCCCGCCAGGATCAGGGCTTTCAGCCTCGATCGCGACAGGTCGGTGAGGTGTGCCGCCAGCACGCGGTCGAGCCGGGCCGAGCCCTCGTTGCCGTCGACGACAACCTCCAACCTTTGCGCAGAGCCAAAATTTTCCATGACGACGACTGATACCGCTGTTCCCGAACCGAGCCCCGAGCAGGCCGCGCTGTTCGCGCGGGTGCGGCGGATGATGCTGATCGCGGGGTTGACCACGGCGCTGGCGATCTGCGCCGTGCTGATCGCGGTGGGCTACCGCCTTTTCAAGTCCGAGGGAAGGGCGGCCGAGGCGGCCAGCGACGTCACCGCCATCCTGCCGAAGGGCGCCAAAATCGTCTCCACCGGCCTCGCCGGCGACCGCCTCGTGGTCAGCCTGGATGTCGGCGGTGTCATCGAGATCCGCACCTTCGACGCCCACACGCTCAAGCCGGCCGGACGGCTGAAATTCGCCAATGAGCCGTAAAAGGCTCCTCGGGGTCCTTGCGGCGGACAAATTTCGAGGCTATTGGCTAGCCCTCACGCTCCCTTCGTCTAGCGGTTAGGACGCGGCCCTCTCAAGGCTGAAACAGGGGTTCGATTCCCCTAGGGAGCGCCAAATCCGCGATATTCCTCGACTTTTTGCTGCGCCCCCATCCGACGGCGGCCCCGTCCGGCCGGGCGGTCTCGCTTGGTCATAGGTTGCGCGCCGCAGCGTCGACGCTGATGCTGATGAAGCGATCGAGTGAACCCGCCCTAACATTCACTCCGGCGCAAAGTAAGCCACATCGCGCCGTCGCTTCTGTGCCGCGCGATGGTTGCATGACGAGCGCGTGGCTCGGGCTCCCCGCAACGCCTGTTTGAGCGGCGATCGCGAGAAGAGCCCTGGCCGCAAGTCCTGGCCGCAAGTCCTGGCCGCAAGTCCTGGCCGCAAGTCCTGGCCGCAAGTCCTGGCCGCAAGTCCTGGCCGCAAGTCCTGGCCGCAAGTCCTGGCCGCAAGTC
>NZ_PTFE01000092.1:0-30322 GCF_002936975.1 Bradyrhizobium sp. AC87j1 | reverse complement strand
GGGTAGGGTGGCGGTCTCTCCGCAATGAGCAGTGCCCGAGTGGAGAGATCACCCCACCCCGGCTCACATTTCGCTACGCTCAATATGAGCCGACCCACGGGCGAGCTACGCTCGTCCCGGACCCCTCCAGGGGAGGGTAAGAAAGAGCGTCACTTCCTCGCCACCACCGCCGCCGCACTCACCGCCAGCCAGCCCAAAATCATCACCGTCCCGCCAGTCGGCGCTGCATATGGAAACAGCGAGTGTCCGGCATATTGCCGCAAGGTGAGGTCGCCCGCGAACAGCACTGCGCCGATCAAGAAGCCGAATGCGCCGATGAGGCCAATTCCGCCGTGCAGAAGGCCGCGCGCGAGCAGGGCGACAGCTGCAAGTATGGCAGTTGCATGAAACAGCAGCATCGCGCTGGCCGAGGCCAGCCGGCTCGCATCGCCGCCATGCGCCGAGGCGGCGGCCAGCGCGACGCCGGCGGCGCCCATCAAACCGGCAAGTCCGATCAGCAGGCGCTGCGCCACCATTACGAAGCCCGCTCTTCCAGGAGTTTCGCCATCGCGGCGCGCAAGCTCTCCATGCCGGTCGAGCTGCGTGACGAGGTCGCGAGCACATTCGGGAACGCGGCCGGATGCTTGGCCAGCGCCGCCTCTGTTTCGGCGATGCGCGATTGCAGCTCGGAGGCCTTCACCTGGTCGGCCTTGGTCAGCACGATCTGGTAGCTGACCGCGGAGCGGTCGAGCGTCTTGAGGACCTCGAGGTCGACCTCCTTGAGGCCATGCCGCGCGTCGATCAGCACGTAAACGCGCGCAAGCGAGGCGCGTCCCAGCAGGAATTTGTGGATCAGCTCGGTCCAGGACGCGACCTGGCTCTTGGGCGCCTTGGCATAGCCGTAGCCGGGCATGTCGACCAGGCGCAGGTCGGTCTTGCCGGGGACCTCGAAGAAGATCAGTTCCTGGGTGCGTCCCGGCGTATGCGAGGTGCGCGCCAGCGCGTTGCGCCCCGTGAGCGCGTTGATCAGGCTCGACTTGCCGACATTGGAGCGCCCGGCAAAGGCGACCTCCAGCCCCGCCATCGGCGGCAGCGTCTGGATCGAGGGCGAGGCCCAGATGAACTGCCAGTCACGCGCGAACAGCTTTCGCCCGGCCTCGATCAGCTTCGCATCTTTGTCGTCGGTCATGCCGTTCATCCGACCACTCTATCCTCTCGTCATGGCCGGGCTTGTCCCGGCCATCCACGCCTATCGGCGCGGCACCCTCCAAAACGTGGATGCCCGGGACGAGCCCGGGCATGACGATGTGGAGGCATTTGCCCGCGTGACCAGGCACTCGCGTGGAGCTACGTCGCCTTCTTCGCGAACGTCGCCTTGAGATTGTCGAATAGCTCCACCTTCACCCCGTTGCGGCGCATGATGTAGCTCTGCTGGATCACCGAGAGCAGGTTGTTCCAGGCCCAGTAGATCACGAGGCCCGCCGGGAAGCCCGCCAGCATGAAGGTGAAGATCAGCGGCATCCAGTTGAAGATGATCTGCTGCGTCGGATCCGGCGGCGTCGGGTTCAGCTTCATCTGGAACCACATCGTGATGCCCATGATGATCGGCCAGATGCCGAGCGCGAGGTAATGGCCGAACACCGGGATCGTGGTCGGATCGAACGGGATCAGCCCGAACAGGTTGAACAGGTTGGTCGGATCCGGCGCCGAGAGGTCCTTGATCCAGCCGTAGAACGGCGCGTGCCGCATCTCGATGGTGACGAACAGCACCTTGTAGAGCGAGAAGAACACCGGGATCTGGATCAGCACGGGCAGACAGCCGGCGACCGGATTGATCTTCTCCTTGCGGTAGATCTCCATCATCTCCTGCTGCTGCTTCACCTTGTCGTCGGGGTAGCGCTCCTTGAGCGCCTGCAGCTGCGGCTGAACCGACTTCATCTTCGCCATCGAGGCGTAGGACTTGTTCGCCAGCGGGAAGAACAGCAGCTTCACGATCACGGTCACGAGCAGGATCGAGATGCCGAAATTGCCGAAGAAGCGGTAGAAGAAGTCGAGGCCGAGGAACATCGGCTTGGTGATGAAGTAGAACCAGCCCCAGTCGATCAAGAGATCGAAATGGTTCAGCCCCAGCTCCTTGTTGTAGCCGCCGAGGCCGGCGAACGGGAACACGCCGACCACGCCGGCTTCCTTGGCGCCGGCGAACAGCCGCGCGTTCGCGGTCGCAGTGCCGCCGATGGCGACGGTGACGGGGTCGAGCAGGTAGTCGGTCTGGTAGGTGTGGACGTTGCCGGATGGGTTCGACGAGAAGCGCGCCTGCAGCTGGGCATTGGTATCCGGCAGCAGCGCCGAGGCCCAGTACTTGTCAGTGATGCCGAGCCAGCCGTTGGTGACCTTGAAGTCCACCTTCTTGCTTTCGTCGATCTTCTTGTAGGCATATTCCTGCAGGCCCTGGTCGCCGAGATAGCCGATCAGGCCTTCATGCAGGATGTAGTAGCCGGAGACCTGCGGCGCACCGTGGCGCGAGATCAGCGCGAACGGATAGAGCGTAACCGGCGCATTGCCGACATTGCTCACCTCGTCCTTGATGGTGAAGAGATAATGGTCGTCGACCGCAATGGTGCGGCGGAAGGTGAGACCATCGCCATTCTCCCATTTCAGCACCACCGGCGTCGTCGGCGTCAGGCTGCCGCTGCCGTCCTGCTGCCAGACGGTCTGGGCATCAGGCATCTTCGCCGTCACGCCCGTCGCCGCCACCCAGCCGAATTCGGCGTAATAGGGCTCCGCGGTGCCCGAGGGCGAATAGAGGATGATCGGCGGCGACTTCGGATCGACCGTTTCGCGGAATTGCACCAGCGCGATGTCGTCGATGCGGCCGCCCTTCAGCGCGATGCTGCCGGCAATCCGCGGCGTGTCGATCTTCACGCGCGGGCTGGCCGCAATCGCGGCCTCGCGCGCCACCACGGGCTGGGCCTGCTGGTTCGCGCCCGGCGTTGCCGGCTGAGCGGCGTTGCCCGGCTGCTGCGGCGTCGCGCCCGGCGTTGCGGAGGCCGACGGCTGCGGCGTGGTCTTCTGGAGCTCGGACTGCGCCTGCTGCTGGGCGCGCTGCTTCTCCATCGCCGGCACATTGTAGAAATACTGCCAGGCGATCAGGACGAGGCCCGACAGAATGACGGCGAGGATGGTATTGCGATTGTCGGTCATCTCTGGGGTCTCGTCATCAATCCGGTTTGCGGCTGGCAGCAGGAGCGGGGCGGGGCCCGGTACGGTCAGTCCTCGGGCTGCGTCCCTTCGCAGGTCCCTTGGCCGTATGCCGCGCCGGCTTCGTGAACGCCATGCGCAGATCGTCGAGCATGGTGGCGAAGTCGCGCGAGAGCGCGCCGTTTCGTCCGACCAGGACATAATCATGATGGGGCTGCATCGACACCGGATCGAGCCGCTTCACCAGTTCGCGAAGCCGGCGCCGGATACGATTGCGCGCGGGGGCGTTGCCGTTCTTTTTGGTAACGGTGAAGCCAATCCGGATCGGGCCGCCGTCATCGCGGGGGCGGCTTTGCAGGACGAACGCGGGACCGTTCACCCGCGCGCCATTGGCAACGGCGAGGAAATCCGCCCGCTGCCTCAGCCGATCCATGATGAAATCCCGGAAAAGGGGGTCCGGCTCAGGCGCTCAGACGCTTGCGGCCGCGAGCGCGGCGGGCGGCGAGAACCTTGCGGCCGCCGGCAGTGGCGAGACGAGCACGGAAGCCGTGACGGCGCTTGCGCACCAGTTTGCTGGGTTGATAAGTCCGCTTCACGGGTTTTTCTCCGCTGACCGGGCAATTTGCCTGTAGAATTGATGGTAAAGTCCGGAAGATGCGGCCCAAAACGAGCCGTTTCCGGCCCCAAGAGAGCCGCTCCCGGTGTCGCACCGGGTCATCGCGGACAATTTGGCCGGCTTATAAGGGAGCGCCTTGTTTTCGTCAACGCCGCACAAGCGCACGATTCCGGTGAATATCGCTGTTTGTGCGGGGTTTTTAACCCTTGAGGTGGCGACTCGCGATATCAGCGCTTACATCCCACCTCGGCAGATTAGCGATCCGTAATTTGACCGGACCCGGGTCGGGCCGCATCTTCATACCAACAATCCTTCATCCGCCAAAGGCGAGGGCGACTTTCGTGGCAACGACAGACCTCCAGCCGATCCAGGATCAGGATCAGCCGGACCCGCCGGCGATGCGCCCCCGTGGGACGCGCGGGCTCGGGCTGTCGGGCAAGCTGCTGCTGCTCACAGTCCCCCTGGTGATGATCGCGGCCGTCCTGCTCTATGTGCCCGCCATTGCCAACTTCTGGGTCAACCGGCTGAACGACCGCGTCGCCGCGGCCAACACGGCGGCACTGGTGCTGGACGCGGCGCCGCTCGGCATGGTTCCCGATTCGCTGTCGCGCCAGATCCTGAAAAGCATCAATGCCCGCGCCGTCGCCATCAAGATGGGCCAGCAGCGCCGATTGCTCGCCAGCGACAATTTGCCGACCGCCATCGAGCATGACATCGACCTGCGCGACATGACGGCCTGGGAGGCGATCACCGGCTCGTTCCGTATGATGCTGGAGACCGGTAACCAGGCCATCCGCATCGTCGGGCCCGGCGTCGGCACCGCCCAGTTCATCGAGATCGTGACCGACGAATTGCCGCTGCGGCAGCAGATGTACCGGTTCTCCCGCAACGTCGTGGTGGTCGCGCTGATCATCGCGGCGCTGACTGCGGGCCTCGTCTACCTGGCGCTTCATTATCTCTTCGTGCGCCCGATGCGGCGGCTGACCGCGAGTCTGGTCGGCTTCCACGAGAACCCCGAAAGCTCGGCGGGGATCATCGTGCCGAGCCAGCGCAGCGACGAGATCGGGGTCGCTGAGCGCGAATTGTCGGACATGCAGCGCGATCTGATGTCGATGCTGCATCAGAAGAGCCGGCTCGCCGCCCTTGGCTTGGCCGTGTCCAAGATCAACCACGATCTGCGCAATCTGCTGGCCTCGGCCCAGCTGCTGTCGGATCAGCTCGCCAGCGTGCCGGATCCGCGGGTGCAGCGCTTTGCGCCAAAACTGGTGCGCTCGCTCGAGCGCGCCATCGCCTTCTGCCAGTCGACGCTCTCTTATGGCCGCGCCCAGGAGGCCGCACCGGATCGTCGCATGATCCTGATCGAGCCTGTGGTGCTGGAGGTGCGCGAGACCGCGGGCCTCGCCAGCGATGCCTCGATCGCCTGGGTCGCCGCGATCGATCGCGGGCTTGCGGTCGATGCCGATCCCGATCAGCTGTTCCGGGTGCTGCTCAACCTCGTCCGCAACGCCGCCCAGGCGCTGGAAAGTCACGCCTCCGGCGAGGGCGGGGTGCAGCAGATCCGGATCACGGGAAAACGCGAGGGTGCGGTCGCAATTCTCGAGGTTTCCGACACCGGCCCCGGTGTCCCCCCAAAGACCCGGGAGCACCTGTTCGAGGCGTTCCAGACCTCCGGCCGCCCCGGCGGCAGCGGCCTTGGCCTCGCCATCGCCGCCGAGCTGGTCCGCGCCCATGGCGGCGACATCCACCTGGTCGAAGGCACCATCGGCGCCACTTTCCGCATCGTCATCCCCGACGGCCCCGTCGAGCTCCTCTCCATCCGCAACGAGCGGCAGAGGGCGTAAGTCGGCCAAAGGCCGAGTTCTTCCGTCATTCCGGGGCGGCGCAAAGCGCCGAACCCGGAATCCAGAGGTTTGAGCGCGAGATTCCGCACTTCTCGCTTCGCAAGCCCCGGAATGACCGGGCGGAGATCGTCATCTCCTTGCAAAATCTCCCCATCCCGGACCTTGCCAATCGGGGCAAGAGCGGTTAGTCAGAGCGCTCTTTCGCACCCCCTCCGGCTTTGCCGGGGGCTGCCTGCGGGCCAAGCCCGCGCTGTTTGCGAAAAACGCGCCCGTAGCTCAGCTGGATAGAGCATCAGACTACGAATCTGAGGGTCGGACGTTCGAATCGTTCCGGGCGCGCCATTCTTCGCCGAAAGGTCAGGACCTAGCAGCATCTGGTCGCCAGACGGGCCCGAGACCGGATGGCGACGCCGTGTGAGGAGCGGAATGAAGATATCGCAGGCGTTCAAGTTCGAGGCGGCGCATCGGCTGCCGAACGTGCCCGAGACCCATCGATGCCGCCGGCTGCACGGTCATTCCTACCGGGTCGAGGTCCAGCTGGACGGGCCGGTCGATCCGCACACCGGCTTCGTCGCGGATTTCTTCGACATCGAAAAATGCTTCGCCGACATCCTGGGCGCGCTGGATCACCACTGCCTGAACGAGGTCAAAGGCCTCGAGAACCCCACCGCCGAGAATATCGCGATCTGGATCTGGGACCGGTTGAAGCCGAGCCTTCGACAGCTGTCGGCGGTCCGGGTCTATGAAACGGCGGACTGCTGGGCCGAATATAACGGGCAGTAGCGATGGCCCTGCGCTGATCCGGCGCGGGCCGCCCTTGGCTCGGTCGGATAGAGCATCAGCTACAATTCCGGAGGGGCGGACGTTCGAATTGTTCCGGGTGCGCCATTTCGGTAGTAAGTACGTCCCATGCGTACCATCGATCGTCTGTTCTCCTGCCTCGTTCTGTTCCTTGCAATCGCAGCCGTCCCGGTGCTTCCCGCGCGCGCGGCCGAGACCTGCCCGTTCATCAGCGCCAAGGAGCTCGCCGGCGCGATGCCGGCACTCAAATGGTCGCTGATCTCAAATCAGGACGGCCGCGGCTGCATCTACCAGGCCGGGCGCGGCGACACGATGATGCTCTCCGTGTTCCGCAATCCCGACAAGGACCGCGCCAGGGAATTGTACGCGACCTTCGTCAAGACGCTTGGCGAGCGTATGCCGCTTAACGCAGTCGCGGGGATCGGCGACGAAGGCCAGGGCGGAACGAGCGCGGCCGGCGCGGAGCGCCAGGAAGCCTCGGTCGTCGCCTTGTCAGGCGATTACATTCTGCAGATCACCGTCTATCCGATCGGCCGGCGCGCCGACGACGCGCTGCTCGGGCCGGTCACCGAGGCCGCGCGCGTGGCCATAGGCAACGTGAACAGGAGCAGCGAACGGTTCGGCAATTGCGAGTGGCTGACCGCCGCCGATGCCGACGGCTTTCTCGACGCGAGCACGCTGACGGTGCAGCGGACCGGCGCGGGCAGCTGCATGATGTTCGATCGCGAGGCCAACACCATGACTGTCGCGGTGATCGCGACCTCGCGCGACACCGCCATCGGCATGATGAAACGCGCGGGTCCCTGCAAGCACGTGGCGATACAAGAGCTCGGCGGTGAAGCGTTCGGCGAGCATTCCTGTACCAAGGGCAACGGCAACGCCGTCATCATCTATGTCTGGAAGAACGGCAGGCAGGCTTCGATCCTGTTCGCCCCGGTCAAGCCGCATCCGGAGTCGGGCTCGGTCGAGCGCCTGAAGACGGTCGCGGGGCGGGTCTATGGAAAGTTGTAACGGCGGCGTGCGACATTGCCGGCGAGAGATGCGCCTTTGGCTCACCGTCCGAAATTAGCCCGTAGGACACTGGCCAGCATCAAATGACGCCGCGCTCCCTCAGGAGGGTCTGCTCGTCCCCCGACACCCATCCGAAGACCTTGGGCTCTGCGCCCAAATGCTGGACGAGGTAGTGGACCTCGAAATCAATCACGACGTCGGATTGGTTCTTGCGGACATACGTCGCTCTCCAGGAGACGTGGGCGACGCAATGGTGTTCGTCCACTGGCGCGATGCGGAGCCCCCGCATCTCCATCGCCTTTGTTCCGATAGCGCGGTAGTGGGCATAGCCCTTAGCAAGGACCTGCTTGAGATGCTCGTCGTTCTTCCCAGTCATCACGCCGGCGGGTGTGGCCGCGATGAACTCCGAGGCGTAGAGCGCGGCGACTTCATCCATGTCGACGTCGCCGCGCAGAGACGCCTTGGAGATATTCTCATATCGCTCGAACAGCTTCCTGACGTTCGTCTCCATCGTCTTCATAATCGCCTCCAACGCGTGTCGGGATCGGAAATTCCGCTGACGTCACTTTCGCAGGACCAGCTCGCCGGTGCGCGGGTTCGTCAAGGTCACGTTTTCGAGCGCCTTGAAGCTCAACGCATCTTGAAACGGAAGGTTGCCGCGAGCGCAAGCCAAGGGGCGCGTAGGGCCAGTCGGTAGCGAAGCGGCGGCGACCGGCTTCACTGGCCCGCCAGCACCTCCTTGCACTTTGCCGCGAACGCGTTGAGGTACGCGCCGATCTCGCCGGCCAGCGCCTCGGATCGATCGACATTCTGCAGGCTCATGTTGAGCGCGTAGACCGGCAGACCGCCCAGCACGATGGGCGTTGCAACGGCGAGAACGCCGGGTTGCCATGACACCGCGCAATAGCCGTTGCGTTCGACCGAGCGTATCGATGTCCTGACGTCCGCCAGTAGCGCCTTGGTGGCCGCAGCGCTGCGCCGCTTGAACAGTTTCAGCAATCGCTCGCGCTCGGCCTCGGCAATGCCGGCCAGATAAGCGCGACCCAGCGACGTCAACTCCATCGGGACCTGCTGGCCGGCGACGACGTTGCGCAGGGCCGCGCGTGGGCTGTAACGGATCGACTCCAGATAAACCATCATGGTTCGATCCGCGGTCGCGAGCCCGACGTTGAGCCGGCGCTTGGCCGATTCTGCCCGCATCATCGCTCCGATCGCGTTGAGCACCGGTGATCCCGTCCGCATGGCGTGACCGATACTGATGACGGACGCGGCAAGCCGGTAGGCCCGCATCGCGCGGACTTCGTCGAGCATCCCGGAATTGACCAGCGTTCGCGTCAGCCGGCTGACCGTCGATCGCGGCAATCCTGTTCGCTCCGCGATCTCGCCGTTGCCCAGCGTGTCGACGCCGGGCCGGAACGCCCGGAGGATTTCGATGCCCCGTTCGAGCGAGCGATTGCCGTCAACCCCGCCCGCATATCTGCGCGCCTGCGCCACATCAGCCTCCGCCCAGCGTTTCCACTAAGTGGAATTAGGGGGATGTTCAGGCGGACGCAAGCCGCTATCAGCACAGGGAAGAAGAACACCCGGCCGTGCTGGGGCCCAACGAGGAACCGGCACGGCCGAAATCGGCATTCGTCATCCGCAATGCGTCACGGTGATCGATCCGACTCGAACCAAGGAGTTTGCCATGTCCTATCAGCTCATCGAATTTTCCGTCGAGGCCGGTGTCGCGACGATTGCATTCAACCGGCCGGACCGGCGCAACGCCATGAGCGACGACATGCGCTCGGAGTTCGTCGCTGCGCTCGAAATCGTGGCTCGCGACAAAGCGATCAAGGCTCTGGTGCTGACGGGGCGCGGCAGCGCGTTTTGTGCCGGCGGCGACATCAGCGGAATGAAGCGCCGGCTCGCGGCGCCGCAGGGCGAAGTTGCATTCAACGGATGGAGCCGTCAGCAGGGCGTGCATCACGTGCAGTCGTTCCTGCTCGGGCTGCCGAAGCCGACGATCGCCGCCGTCAACGGCGCCGCGGCGGGCCTCGGTGCGGACACCGCGCTGGCCTGCGACTTCGTCATGGGCACGGAGCGATCGAAGTTCACCTGGTCCTACATCAAGCGCGGTTTGATCCCCGACGGCGGCGGCCTGTATTTCCTGCCGCGCCGGGTCGGGCTTCCCAAAGCAAAGGAGCTTATCTTCACCGGGCGCGTCGTCGAAGCCGACGAAGCGCTCGCGCTCGGCATCGTCGATCGCAAGGTGGCCTCGAGCGAGCTCCTGTCGGCCGCGCAGGCCTGGGCGGCCGAACTGGCTCAGGGCTCTCCCACCGCGCTGGCGCTGGGCAAGAAGATCCTGAACGAGGCGTTCGAGCATTCCGCCAATGACATCTTCAGTCTCGGCAGCCAGGCGCAGGCCATCTGCTACACCAGCGCAGAGCATCGGGATGCCGTGACCGCGTTCCTTGCGCAATCCGCGTCGAAGGATTGAGCCATGGATGCGATCGAACGCCTGATCCGGCCTCGTAGCGTCGCCGTCATCGGTGCATCGGCGGACCCGAGCAAGACGTCGGGGCGGCCGGTGTCCTATCTCCAGAAGCATGGCTTTGCGGGTGCGATCTATCCCGTCAATCCGAAGGTCGAAAACATCGGCGGTCTGACCTGCTACCCCGACATCGCCTCGCTGCCTGATGTGCCTGACGTTGGCCTTGTCCTGCTCGGCGCGGAACGCGCGCACGTCGCGGTGCGCGAATTGTCCGAGCGGGGGGCTGCCGCCGCGATCGTTCTCGCCAGCGGTTTCACCGAGACCGGGGCGGAAGGCGCCGAGCGTCAGAAGCAGCTCATGCAAGCCGCCGGCTCCATGCGGATCCTCGGGCCGAACACGATCGGCCTCGTCAATCTCACCGACAATATCGTGCTGTCGGCGTCGGGCGCGCTGGCGATGGATGACTTCCCGGCGGGGTCCGTCGGATTGGTCTCGCAAAGCGGGGGCATTCTCGGATCCCTGCTGTCGCGCGCCGCGGCGCGCGGGGTCGGTCTGTCGAAGCTGGTGTCGACCAGCAACGAGGCCGATCTCGAACTCGCTGATTTCATCGACTTTCTCGCCGGCGACAGCGCAACCAGGGTCATTGCGCTCTATGTCGAGGCGATCCGCAATCCGGCTCGCTTTCGCGAGTCGGTTCTGAAAGCGCGACGCGCCGGCAAGCCAATTGTCGCCTTCAAGATCGGTCGATCGGAGGCGGGTGCACAGGCGGCGGTCTCGCACACCGGTGCGCTGGCCGGTTCCGATCGCATGTACGACGCCTTGTTCAGGCAACTCGGCGTGATCCGCGCAAAAACGTTCGAAGACCTGCTCGACATTCCCGCAATCCTTGCCGCGGGACGGAAGCTCTCCGGCCGGCGGGTTGCGATCCTCACCTCGACCGGCGGCGCCGGCACGATCGTATCAGACAGTCTCGGCGTCGCCGGCTTTGCAACGCCCGCCCCCGACACTGAGACGGCCGCGCAGTTGCGCCGCCTCCAGTCGGGACCGCAGGCCCCTCTCGATCGCAATCCGATCGACGTGACCCTGGCCGGCTTGCAGCCCGATCTGCTGCGCGCCGCCATCCGCATCCTGCTCGGAAGTCCCTCCTACGATGCGCTGGTCGTGATTGCCGGCTCGTCGGCCGTGGGATCGCCGGGCCTGATGGCCGATGCCATCCACGACTGCCTACCGCTCAGCGACAAGCCCGTCATTGCCTATGTGAGCCCCTACGCGCCCGAGGTGGTTTCCGTCCTCACCCGGCGAGGCGTCCCGGCCTACACGTCCGCCGAAAGCTGCGCCGCGGCGCTCGATGGGCTCTTGCGCGCCGTAAAGCCGGAGCAGGTCCAGACACCCACCTCGCCCCTGACGGCGGCCGATGTCAGCGACTTCCCGGCGGGATCGCTGGATGAGGCTCAAGCCAAGGCGTTGTTCGCCCGCTTTGGTATTCCTGTCGCTGTAGAGAAAGTGGTCGCAACGGCGCGCGAAGCCGAACAGGCGGCGCGCGATCTCGGCGGCCGGGTCGTGCTCAAGATTCTCTCCCGCGAGATCGCGCACAAGAGCGACGTCGGCGGCGTCGCGGTCAACCTGACCGCCGAGACGATCGGCAGCCGCCTGATGAAGATGGCCGACGAGGTCGAGGCCAGAGTTGGGACGCGACCCGGCCGGTTCCTGGTCCAGGAGATGGTTTCAGGTGGCGTCGAAATCATTCTCGGAATGCATCGCGATCCCCTGGGAACGGCCATCCTCCTTGGCATGGGCGGCGTCACCGCCGAATTGTTCAAGGACACGACGATGCGCCTGCTGCCACCGGATGGCGGCCTCAGTCATGCCGAGGCCCTCGCGATGGCGCGCGATCTCGTCACATGGCCGTTGCTGGACGGTTTTCGGGGCCGGCCGAAATGCGATGTCGAAGCGCTCGCAGAAGCGATCGTCGCTTTCTCGCGCATGGTCGCGCAACTCGGTGATCACCTCGTCGAGGCTGAAATCAACCCGGTTTTCGTGCTGCCGGCGGGCCAGGGTGTGAAGGCGGCCGACGGGTTGGTTGTTCTTGATGTCTGAACAAAATCGGATGGAGTTCCAGATGGCCAGTGGCGGAATCATCAATCAAGACGGCGCGCGCAGGAACGGCTTCGCCGTGCGGCGCTGGCTGAACCTCGCCTTCCTCGCTTGTGCCGTCGTGCCGGCGGTTGCCGGGCTCGGTTTGACGCCGGCGCGCGCCGAATTTCCCGACAAGATCATCAAGATCGTGGTGCCCTTCGCAGCCGGCGGCGGGACCGACATCATCGCGCGAACGACGGCGCAGGAAATCCAGACGGATCTCGGCAAGTCCGTCATCATCGAGAACAAGCCGGGCGCCGGGACCATCATCGGGACCCAGACGGTGGCGACGAGCGAGCCCGACGGCTATTCGCTGCTGATGGCGACCTTCGCGCACGCGGTCAATCCGAGCCTGTACAAAAAGCTGCCGTTCGATCCGCACAAGGATTTCGCGGCGGTCTCGCTGATCGCGCGATCCTTCAACATCGTCGTCGTCAATCCGGCCTCCAAGATCAACTCGATCTCCGATTTGATCGCAGAAGCCAAGGCCAATCCCGGCAAGCTTAATTTCGGGACGTTCGGCACCGGCACCTCGGCCCATCTCGCGGGCGAGCTGTTCAATGCGATGGCGAAGGTCAAGATGACCGCGGTGCCCTACAAGGGCGCCGCGCCTGCGATCAGCGATCTCTTAGGCGGCCAGATCGACGTGATGTTCACCACCGTGGCGAGCGCGGCCTCGCTGGTGGCTGCGGGCCAGCTCCGGGCGCTGGCTGTCACGTCCGCCGAACGTTCAGCGGCGTTTCCGCAATTGCCTGCTGTCGCCGAGGCCGGAGTGCCCGGCTACGCCGCCGAATCCTGGTACGGATTGTACGCTCCGGCCAAGACGCCCGCTCCGGTGATTGCGCGTCTCAATCAGGCGATCGCAAAGGCGGTTCAGTCCGGCGCTTTCCAGAAGCTGGAAGCCAACGAAGGCCTCATCATGGTCGGCGGCGCTCCGGAACAGCTCGATCGCTATGTCGGGCAGGAGGAGGAGCGATGGCGCAAGCTGGTCAAGGATGCCAACATCGAGGTGCAATAGGACAGCAGGAGGGCGCCTGCGCATTGCGAAACATTGCGCAAGCACGCTCCGCTTCTATCTGGCCTCGCTAGAGTGTTCCGCTCAGTCGGAATACAGCCCTCATTCGGAAACGGCGAGAACGGTCAGCCCCCTGGTGCGCTTGTCGGGCGTCTCGAACTCGATCCGCTGCCCCTCCGAGAGGCCGATCAGGGCCGCTCCAACAGGCGTCAGGATCGAGATCCGGTTGAGCTCGATATTCGCCTCGTGCGGATAGACCAGCACGATCTCCCGGCTCGCACCGGTCCCGTCATCGCGATAGGTCACTTTGGAGCCCATTCTGACCACGCCGCGCAGATCGTTCTCTGCGGCGACCGACGCGCGCTCCAGCTCGCGCGCCAGAAACTGGGCGACGCGGGGAAACAGATCCATGGTGGAATTCGCCAGCGAGCTGAGACGCCGCGATTCGTCTTCCGTGATCTTGATCGGCGGCAACGCCGGCTGGTCTCGCCGAATCTCGGTTTCAAAGTTGTGCATTTGATGTCTCCTATGCTGCAGTTGGTCCGGGATCGTCATCGAGCGGCTTGCTGCGCCGATGAGCCCGGAAGAGCGGGACGACGTTGGGGCTTGATTGGGTGACGTTCTGAACCCTGACGACGTTCAGGCAGCCGGCGAGGATGTATGGCATTTGGTCGCCGACCCGCAGGCCGATCAACGCCGCCCCCAAAGGTGTCAGGACCGAAATGCGGGCGGGATCCGACCCACACTCCTCCGGCCAGACCAATTGCACGATGCGACGCGGAACGCCCCAATTCGTGCAATAGGTGACCCATGATCCCACGGTCACCCGCGAACGGAGATCGTCCCAATCGTTCGGCACGATGTCGGCGCGGTTGATCTCACTGATGAGGAATATCCCGTCCAAATCGCCTTTTTGGGCGGCAAGGCGGGCAAGTCGTTCGAGTCGCGGATAGTCCGATGCGGTGAGCGCGATTTTTGGAAGAGGCAGCACGGCACACTCCTTCTGCTTCAAGACGACCTCTCAGGGCGAGGTCACGAAAGCTGGAAAAGAGCCCGGACGGCGCAAGCACCGTCCGGCTAACCGCCTGCTTGGAGGCGGCCGGCGTGAAGACCAAAGCGCGCGGTGCGCGCATCTATGTCGACGACATATGCCATGACATCCTGACTATAGTGATTCATTTCACGGCGACCATTGCGGCGAAACCGCACAGTCGCGAGCGATCGAATCGTTGCTTTCACCGCAGCCCTTGTTCGTCGATCAGGATGCGGTGGATCTCGATGCGCTCCGGCAGCTCGATCAGGAATTCCGCGTCGCGCGCGAGATGATGGACCTTGGTCGGCTCGCCCTTGGTGAAGGCCGTCATGGCCGCGATGTCCGTCCAATAGGAGATGGTCGTGAACCACGTCTCCTCGTCGCGGTCCTCGCGCAATTGCTGCACACCGAGCGCGGTCCCTAGCAGCGGCGGAATGCCCTCGGCCTGCAGATAGGCTTGGTAGGCATCGGCGAGATCGCGGCGGCTGCGACCGCGCCAGATGCGAGCGATGGTCGGCTTGGTCGGCATGGCGGACTCCCTTCCAGGCGAAACGCCGTGCTTCGCGGTCTCGTTCCATGCGCCTCGCTGTCGCTGCCGGCGGCGGAACCTGTGCCGGCTGCTGACGGTCCCGTCTCGGAATTCCCCATCATTGATCTGAAGCAATGATGATCCCGACGACCAATGCTAGAACGACTCGCAAGTCGCGACTCAGGGCTTCCCAGCCGGTCGCGACAATCGCAGCGCGTGTTGGAATCTGAGGGCTCAATGGGACGACTACTGAATATCGTGACGCCGCTGCATACGGCGACCAAGCGCGACTACATGGGCCGCATGAACGACGACAAGATCGGCTGCTCGCTGAAAGCGCGGGAATACGAGGCCGATTATTGGGATGGCGACCGCCGCTTCGGCTATGGCGGTTACCGCTTCATCGAGGGGCGCTGGGCGCCGGTCGCCAAGGCGCTGATCGAGACCTATGGCCTGAAGAATGGCTCCAGCGTGCTCGACGTCGGCTGCGGCAAGGGCTTTCTGCTGTACGAGATGCAAAAGATCCTGCCGGGCTTGAAGGTCGTCGGCTTCGATATCTCCAAGCACGGCCTCGAAAATTCGCACGAGCAGGTGAAGCCCTACCTCTTCAACTATCGCGCCCAGGACATCTATCCCTATGGCGATGACAGTTTCGATCTCGTCATCTCGCTCGGCACCTTGCACAATCTCCGGCTGTATGAGCTCGAGGCGGCGCTCAAGGAGGTCGAGCGGGTCGGCAAGAACAAATACGTCATGGTCGAGGCCTACCGGAACGTCGCCGAATTGCACAACCTCGAGTGCTGGGCGCTGACGGCGGAGTCCATCCTGCACACGTCCGAATGGGTCTGGCTCTACGGCAAGCTCGGTTACACCGGCGATTACGAATTCATCTATTTCGAGTGATCGAGCGCTCCTCATGGATATCAAGACTGCCAAGGCGGCCATTCTCGTCGAAACGGGCAAGCCGCTGATCATCGACGAGTTCACTCTGCCGGATGCGCTGGAACACGGCCAGGTGCTCGCGCACGTGCACACGTCGAGCATCTGCGGCGCGCAGATCAACGAGATCGACGCCGTCAAAGGCGTCGACAAGTTCCTGCCGCATCTTTTGGGACACGAAGCGCTCGCCACGATCGTTGAAACCGGACCCGGCGTCGTCTCCTGCAAGCAGGGCGACACCGTCGTCATGCATTGGCGGCCCGGCAAGGGCATCCAGTCCAATACGCCGGCCTATTCCTGGCGCGGCAAGCGCCTCAATGCGGGCTGGGTCACCACCTTCAATGAATATGCCGTGGTCTCGGAGAACCGTGTCACGCCCGTTCCCGCCTCGATCGACCGCACCAGCGCGCCGCTGCTCGGCTGCGCGGTGACGACCGCGCTCGGCGTCGTCAACAACGATGCGCAAATCGCCATCGGCGAAGCTGTCGTCGTGTTCGGCGTCGGCGGCGTCGGGTTGAACATCGTGCAATTCGCCGCGATGGTCGGCGCCTATCCCGTCATTGCGATCGATCGCCTCGACAACAAGCTGGCGATGGCGAAGGATTTCGGCGCCACCCACACCATCAACTCCGAAGCGGTCAAGGATGTCGCTGCCGCGGTTCGCTCCATCACCGGCACTGAGGGACCCGACAAGGTCGTCGAGACCACCGGCGTCAAGAATCTGATCGAGCTCGCCTACGAGATCACGGCGAAGAAAGGTCGCTGCATCCTTGTCGGCGTTCCCCGCGAGAAGGCCGAGATCTACACGCTGCCGTTACACTTCGAGAAGGTGCTGAAGGGCTCGGAAGGCGGGCAATGCCAGCCGGCGCGCGATATCCCGCGTCTCGTTCGCCTGAGCGATGCCGGCAAGGTGAGCTACCGCGGGATCGTGACCCACGAGTTCGCGCTCGACGACGCCAACGACGCGCTGGATTTGATGCGCAGCGGCACATCGGGGCGGATCCTGCTGAACATCAGCTGAGCGCGGCGGCGACGACGCCGACAACATGCCGACGCTGGCGCTGCAGCAGCCAGGCTGCGATCGCCATGTTCACGATGTTCCAGGCGATGCCATTGACCAGCGCCGAAGCGTAGGAGCCGGTCCAGTCGTAGGTCGCGCCGGCCATCCAGGCCCCCAGCGCCATGCCGGCGAGGGTGACCGAGATGGCGAGGCTGACGCGGAAGCCGGCTTCCCGCGCCGGGAACAGCTCGCGGATGATCACCGCATAACTCGGCACGATGCCGCCCTGCGCCAGGCCGAAAATGGCCGACACGACGTAGAGTGAGACCAGCCCGTTGAACGGCAGATAGAGCGCGAGTGCCATGGCCTGCATCGCCGAGCCCAGCAGCAAGGTCGGCAGGCCGCCGATGCGGTTCAACAGCCAGCCGAAAACAAAGCGGCTCGCCACGCTGAAGCCGAGCATGACCGCCAGCATTTCGGCGCCGCGCGCAGAGCCGTAGCCGAGGTCGCCGCAATAGGCGACCAGGTGGACCTGCGGCATCGCCATGGCGACGCAGCAGCAGATGCCGGCTAACGCCAGCAGGCCCTGGGTGACGGAAGGGGGCAGGCCGATTGTTTGCATCGTGCTGCCGCTGCCTGCCGCTTCGCGTGCGGCCATGCGGACGACGGGTCGCCGCAGCAAAACCAGAGACAGCGGCAGCATCGTCGCCAGGCAGAACAGGCCGATGCCGATATGGGTCTGCCGCCAGCCATACGCGGCGATGGCGTGCTGGACGATCGGTGGCCAGACCACGCCGGCCAGAGAGCTGCCGGCCATCGCCAGGGAAATGGCAAGGCCGCGGTGCTTGTCGAACCACAGCGAGACGTCGGCGACCAAAGGCGCGAAGCTGGCCGCGCCGCCGAGGCCGATCGTGAGACCTGAGATCAGCGCGAACACGAACAGGCTTGGTGCGAAGGCGGCGAGGACGTAGCCGAGACTCATCAGGACCGTGCCGCCGGCCAGCGGCGGCAGGATGCCGAAGCGATCTGTCAGGCGGCCGATAACGATGCCGCCGATCATGAAGCCGATGATGGCGAGCGTGTAGGGCAGCGTTGCCTCGGCGCGGGGCGCGTTGAAATCGGCCTGCACCGCCGGCAATGCCACGACCAGCGACCACATGCCGACGCAGCCCAGTGTGCTGAGTGCCATGGAGACGGCGAGGCGAATCCAGGAATAGGAGTTTTCGATCGACGGCGTTTCGGGTGGCACTGCGACAGGTTTCCTCGGGCTGGGCTAGGATCGGCCCTGGGGTATCGCTCGCCTTCACCGGCGACAAAGCAGGATTTCTCTTTTGTCGAGCGAGCGAAACTCATGCATCCTCCCGGCCTTCCCGCATCGCCCGGAGCCGGCCATGACGTATCTGCTGCCGCCACTCAATGCCCTGCGCGCCTTCGAGGCCGCCGCCCGCCATCTCAGCTTCAAGCAAGCCGCTCATGAGCTGCACGTCACGGCCGGTGCGGTCAGCCAGCAAGTCCGCCTGCTGGAGGAGCGGCTGGGCGTGCAGCTGTTCGAGCGACGGACGCGGCAGATCATTCTGACCTCTGCCGGCGAAACCTATCTGGCGCGGGTTCGTGACGCCTTTCGTTGCCTTGCCGAGGCCACCGCCGAGCTCAAGCCCGAGGGCGTCACAAGCCTGCTGCATATCGGGCTCCACGCCAGTTTTGCGGTCGATGCGTTGCGGGCGCGCCTGGCGCAGTTCCGCCGGGCCGAGCCCCAGCTCGCCATTCGCATCAGCCAGCCGGCGGGGCTGCACGAGCTGCTCGAAGGCAAGGTCGACGTCGTGATTGCGGACAGGGTGCAGCGCTGTCCCGGCTACAAATGCGAGCCCCTGGAGAGCGGCTTCCTGATCGGGCCGCTGGGCACTGCCGATTGTCCGGAGATCGAAACCTTGCGGTCCTGCTTGCTTGGCGATGTCGAGCGCGCGCGGCCGACCACGCCGAGGGCGCCGCTGGCTGCCAGTGCGGCAGGCCCGGCACGCAGACCATCCAAGCCGTTCTTTTCCGCCTGAACGGGCCTGTTCTCAGGTTTTACCATGACGGCTTCGCACGCCGGCCGTAACCGCCGGTTAACCATGGATATTTACGGTGTCGAAAGCCTCTGAACTTGTGACTGTCAGTTGATTTCGAGTCGAGCCCATGGCGTTCGGTAGCCGCGCAACTCCGCGAAGCATCGCCCCGACGGAGCCTGCGGCTTCGTG
The DNA here is from genome assembly GCF_002936975.1 of Bradyrhizobium sp. AC87j1. Classification (NCBI taxonomy): domain Bacteria; kingdom Pseudomonadati; phylum Pseudomonadota; class Alphaproteobacteria; order Hyphomicrobiales; family Nitrobacteraceae; genus Bradyrhizobium; species Bradyrhizobium sp. AC87j1. The sequence continues at coordinate 11,514 of NZ_PTFE01000092.1, read as the reverse complement.
GGAATCGCCGCGGCCTGCGCGGATGAAACCTGACGGCGCCGCGCCGGCGCTGATCAAGGGATCGCTGACCGTCACCGGTGTGCTCGCTTTCCTGCGCGAGAACGGCCGGCGCATTCTGACGCTGGCGGTGGCGCTGTTTGCCCTCGGCGCCGTCGTTCTGATGATTTTGCCGGTCCGCTACGCCGCGACCGCCCTGGTCGTGCTCGATCCCCGCGAGCTGCGCGTGACTTCGGATCAGGAGGTGCTGCCGGGCATCGGCCAGGACGCCGCGGCGCTTCAGAGCCAGATCGAGATCGCCAAATCGGACGGCTTTCTTCGCCCCCTGATCGAGCAGCTCAAGATCGCCGATGACGATGATATCGCGGGCGGTCATACCGACATGACGCGCCTGCTCGAGAAATTCCGCAACCGCCTCGAGATCACGCGGCGCGGGCTCACCTACGTCATTGCGATTTCCTTCACCTCGAACCGCCCCGAGCGGGCCGCCTACTACGCCAACGCCATCGCCGAGGCGTTCGTTGCCAGCCAGGGCCGCGTCCGCACCGAGGCCACGGATGAGGCGGCCGACTGGCTCAAGAACCGGTTGAAGACGTTGAACGAGCGGCTGCGCGCATCGGAAGACGCCGTCGCCGCCTTCAGGCTCGAGCACAAGATCCTCAATGCCGGCAAGGATTCAACCACGCAGCAATTGCGGGTGACCGATCTCAATCAGCAGGTCTCCGCCGCCCGTCTTCGCACCGAGGAAGCCAAGGCGCGCTACGAGCAGGTGCAACGCGATCTCAAGGCCAATGTCGAGGGGCCGGTGAAGCAGGACCTGTTGAGCATGCTGCGCGCGCAGCGCTCGACGCTGAATGACCAGATCGCGCAGAAGAAGGCGGTGTACGGCGACCGCCATCCCGACCTCGCGATCTCCTACAGCCAGCTGGCCGATATCAACCGGCAGATCGAAGTCGAGCGGAAAAAGAACATCGACACGGCGAAGTCCGAATATGAGGCTCAGCTGGAGCAGCAGAATGCGCTGGAAAAGCAGCTCAAGGCGGTCGAGACGCAGATGCTGGTCGACGGCCAGGCGCTGGTGAAGCTGCAGGAGCTGCAGCGGGACGCCGATGCCAACAGGAACATTTACGAGCAGTTCCTGTCGCGGTTCAAGACGACCAACGAGCAGCGTCAGCTGCAAAACTCCCAGACCAAGATCGCTTCGCCCGCCATTCCGCCGCTGCGCTCGACCCGTCCGCCGCTCGCTCTGCTGCTGGCGGCGCTGGCGATCGGCTCGCTGCTGACATCGACCGCCGCCACTGCGGCGATGACGAGCATGTCCGGCGGGCCAGCGCCTGCCGAGGCCGCCGTGCACGCTGGGGCAGAGGACCCGCAAGCCCGGCAAGTCCAGCAGCAAGCCCAAACTCAAGTCCAGCCTTCCGCCGCTGCCGCGCCCCGGACCGAGGCGATGCCGCGCGTTCCCGTCTGGGCCCGCATTCCCGATCTGGCGTCCGGGACCGCGACCAACACCGTCTGGCAAAGACCGATCGCCGCCTCGGCCGAGCTCGATCTCGGCGCTTATTTGCGGCCGCTGCTCGAGCGGATCGATCGCGTGCCGGTGCGCGGTTGCAAGGTCGCCCTCGTGCTGTCGGTCGGCAAGAGTGCCGGCGGCAACACCGTTGCGCGCTCGCTCAATCGCGCCGCCGTGAACAGAGGCATGATGAGCGTATTGATCCGGCTGCAGCCGGAATTCGCAGGTCACCAGCCGCCGGTGACCGAATGGAACGACGGCTCGACCACGGCGGGACTTCAGTCGATCGACGAGCTTCTCAGTGCTGGCCGAAAGGCCGATGCGAGGCCCGAGGACGATATTCGTTCGGAGTTCGATCTGATCATCGTCCACGCCGGCGATCTCGCCTTGCAGCCCGACGCCATCGCGCTGGCGGCGCATGCGGATTTGATCGTGCTGGTGGCGCGTGCCGGCGAGCTCGGTTCGGCGGCAATGCGCCGGGTGACCGCGGCGCTGTCGCGGTATGAGGCCGTGCCGACGGGTCTGGTCGTCAATCACGCGCCTGCGGGCTCGACGGCGCCTCACCCCGAGGGCGGCGCATTGGGTCTTGCGGTTTGACGATGACAGCGGCGCGCCGTCGTCTGCTGACTGCGGCGATGCTCCTGTCGATCTCGTTCGGACCGCCGGCATTCGCCAACACTTGCGTGCCCTTGCCGCAGACTGTCGCGCCGGCGAGGCTCGCCGCATTGTCGCGCGGCTTCAATGCCGACGGCTGGATCAACGGTGAGGTGCCAAGCCGCGAACTGCTGCAGCAATTGCGCCGCGCTGGAATGACTCACGTCCGGTTGCCGGTGCCGGCCGAGCGCGTGATGCCTCGTTTCGCTGCAAAGGCCGAGCGCGACGAGACGCTGCGTATGCTCGACAAGGCGCTGAAGCAGCTCACCGCACTCGGCTATGCCACGTCCGTCGACCTTCATCCCGGCGAGCGTTTCAATCGCCTGCACAAGGAAGATGCGGATGCGGCGCTGCGCGAGATGCAGGACGCCTGGAGCAGTCTTGCCCAGGTCATCCGCTCCTATCCGGCGGATCGCGTCTTCGCCGAGCTGCTCAACGAGCCCGATATCGACGCCGACACATGGCAAAGGCAGGTCGAGCCGCTCGCCGGCTTCGTCCGCAAATTGCTTCCCGCCACCACCCTCATTGTCGGTCCGGTCAACTGGCAGCGTGCGGATTCGCTGCCACGGTTTCGTCCGCTGGAGGATCCCGACATCGTCTATGCCATCCACTTCTATGATCCCATGGTGTTCACCCATCAGGCCCACTGGGATGCGCAGGATCCGCTGCACGACATCATGGATCTGCCTTATCCGATCAACGCCGGCGATCCCAAAGTGCAGGCGCTGCGCCAGGATCTGCAGGCGAGAGGCGCGACCAAGACGCTCGGCATGCTCGACACTGCGATTGCCGCCGCCAAGGACAAGCCGGGCGCCGATCGCTGGCTCGCACCGGCGCTCGCATGGCAGCAGCAGTTCAAGCGGCCGATCATCGTCAACGAGTTCGGCGTGCTGAAAGCCGGAGCGCCGAGACAAAGCCGGTTACGCTGGCTGGCGGACGTCACCGCTTATGCAAGGGAGCATTGCTGGGGCTGGACGCATTGGGAGCTGGCGCAGGGCTTTGGCCTCGTCGATCGCAGCACCGGCAGGCCTGATCCCGACGTGATGCGGGCGCTGCTCGGCGGCGCAACTCGGCCCGCCCGGCGCTGACATCGCGCCGGTTCGCTATCATTAACGAATCCTTACACATCGGCCCGCTATCGTGATCGACGCGCGCTGCCAAAGGACGATTGATGGGTGCCGGGGACTTAACCCAGGTTCAGACCGTGCCGGCCGAGCTGTCGCCGCCGGCTTGGCGCGAGCTGCTCCCGACCCTCTGCATCGCCGTGGCAGCGATCGGCTTTGCTCCGGTCCTGCATTTGGCCTATCCGGCCCTGGCCATTGTGGTCGAGGTCCTCATCGGCATCGCCATCGTGCTGGCGGTCCCGACCTACGCGCCGGCCATCGCGATCTTCGTCCTGTTCTTCCAGAACCTGTTCGTCTCGATCCTGTCGCCGCTGGTCCCGCTGCCGTCCGATCTCGACTTCATCAAGGGCTACAATTTCCTCGTCTGCTCCGTGATGTGGCTGGCGACGTTCGGCCTTTACGTGCTGGGCCAGAGGAATCAATCGGCTGAGGTGAACCAGATCATGCGCTGGGGTGTCGTCACCCTGGCCGTGGTGTCGCTGTATTTCGCGATCGGCTTCATCCAGGACGGACAGCCGGCGGCGGTCTATCTGCGCAATATCGTGCTGCCGCTGTTCCTGTTCCAGCTCTCGCTTCTGACGGCCGCGACCTATGAGGTGCGCATCACGCCGTTCCTGGTGACGCTCGCGGTCATCCTTCTGCTGTGCGGGTATGTCGAACTCGTCTTCCGCGATCTCTGGCTGGCCATCACCAACAGCTATACGTTCTGGGGTTTCGACGAGCTCAAGGCGACCCATTCGGGTGTCTGGGAAGCCCAGATGCGGGCCACCGGCAACGTGCCCGTCGACCTCAAGGACCGCTTCAGCTTCGATTTTCTGAACACGCCCTTGCTCGAAGGGTTCGGCCTGTCGAAGATGCTGCGCATCAACGGTCCGAACATGCATCCGATCAGCTTCGCCTACGGCGTCGGCTTTCTCGCCCTGTTCCTGTTCTCGGTGGGACGGCCGTTGCTGGCCCTCGCAGCATTGCCGCTGCTGATCTTTTGCAGCGTGAAGGGCGCGCTCATCGTGGTGATCTTCGTGGTCGCGGCCTGGATCGCGACCCGTCTGATCGGCGCCGTGGCGACGTTGTTGCTCGGCTTCCTCGGCATGGCCGCCTTCGCGGTTCTGGCGATCCGCCTCGGGCTGCAGATCGGCGACTATCACGTCATTGGACTGATGGGTGGTTTGGACGGATTCGTGCAGAGACCTTTCGGCCGGGGCCTCGGCATTGGTGGCAATTTGTCGGAGAGCTATTTTTCCATCGACTGGAGTGCCGCACAGGCGGCCGGAACGATCCATGGCGCCGTCGAGAGCGCGATCGGCGTGCTCTTGTACCAGATGGGCGTTGGCGCCTTCGTGCTGCTGGCCTTCTATTTCGCGATGGCGCTCAAGGCCTGGCGCCTGTACGCGTCATCGGGATATCTGACGCAGGGTCTCGCCGGCTTTGGCGTCATGGTCGTGCTGCTCAACGGATTGTTCCAGGAAGAGGCCTTGTTCGCGCCACTCGCGCTCGGGCTCATGCTCTCGCTCACGGGCCTCGTCATCGGCAGCCATGTGAGAATGCAGGCCGTCGCCCGCGAGGACGCGGCAGTCGATCTGCACAGGCTTGCCTTCGGAGAATAGGCCGCGGAATGACGTAGGCCTCAGCAAGAGGCTAACCGCCGATGCCAACCCAGGCCTGTGCCTTCTTTCGCCATTCTTCGTCGAAGCCCTTGGCGAGGTCCTTGGCTGCGTCCCGCGAAAGAAGCTGGTCGATTGCGGACGTCACAACTTCGTCGATCTGCGGAATGTCGGTGTATCCGAGATTGGCGAGCCGTTTCGCAAAAGAGGGATGCGTCGTATCGGGATCGGGCTCGCGGGTCAGGCCGGCGACGGCCGCCGCGGCGAGCGGCCCGGGCGCTCTGATATCTCCGATCTGGCTGACTATCCGCTCAAGAGGCGGCAGCGGCGCGTTGATTGCGCCGCGCATCTCCTTCTCCAAAGGGGCGAACACGAGCTCGGTCATGCGCGTGCCGCAAGCCTCGATCAGCACCAGGGCGCGCGCGATTTCGGCGCGTCCAACCTGCTCCGCTGCGCCGAGATCGGCGCCAAGTTCGTTCTCCCGCGACAGCGCACGATATTCCTTGTCGAGCCATTCGGTCATTGAATGGAGAAGGATCTGGGCAATGCGCCCGGTGATGGTCTGGTCCGGATCGGCGTAGAAGAGGACGTTCTCCGAAGCAGCGATGAAATCCGCGAGGTTGGTGCCTCCGGAGGTATGCCGAAGCTGTGCGTGCGCAACCTCATGGGCGATGACGGCGCGAACCGCCCGCTCGTCGAGGACGATCAGCAACGGCAGGCCGACGGTCATCGTGACGTGCTGCCTGAACAGTCCGGCGTAGCGGCTCACTTCCCTGATCGAAGCGTTGAAATCGGTGTCGATCAGCAGGGTGCGGCTCGATCGGACAAAGCTGTGATCGAGCTCCTGCCAGATCGCCCACAGGCCCGGTGCGGTCTCTTGATTGGCTTCGAAACTCCGATGCTTTCGCGAAGGCAGGAACAGGAGGCCAATCGCGAGCGCAATCGCCGCCATGAATATGGAAAGCACGACCGGCGCCATGGCCAGCGTCGTGATCGTGTAGCGATCCATGGCCATGAGCCAGGCGAGCAGGATCACGCAGGCCAGTGCGACGATCGGAAGGACCGCGTAGCGCCCGAGACGCAGAATGGTCTTCAGGACAAGGCGATTCATTTGCGCATTGACGTCGGACTGATCCGAATCACGCCTTGCCGCATGAGCCGTTGCTTCGATGCAAGCTGGCGACGTCCGCGCAGCCCCGGCTTTGCGTGACCGCGAGCATGGCGGTCACGGCAACGATCCCCATACGCAAGCGCATTCTCGCCCCTCAAGCATTCCAATTGTCCCCGGGCATCATGGGCTGGGGTGGTGGCTCAAGTCAATCGCGACCTCTGGTCGTGAAGGGCAGGCTGCGCGGCCGTCTCGCGAGGGCGTGGTCGATCACACGTGGTGAGGTTCAAAGGCACGCGGTTCGCGCCCAAGGTGCTGCTCGCGAGCTCACCTGTAATCTGCTTCACACGCAAAGCTGACCGATGACGCCAGATGAACCAAGGCCTCGCCACCGCGCGGCCAAGGGCCGGCATCATCGAACTGTCATCGCCTTGTCATTCGCGCTCTACTGATCGCTGCTCCTTTCGCCGCGCATCGTGGAGGCTGATATATGCATCTGATCAAGACCATTTCGTCCGACCGCCGCTCGATCCTCAAGGGCCTCGCCGTCGCAGCCATGGCGCCGCTTGCGGCGCCGGCGATGGCGGCCGAGGGCCTTCCGGCGCAGCCGACCGGTTCGGCTGCCGCAATCGCCGCCGACAAGGCCTATTGGGCGGCCGTGAAGGGCCTCTACGCCGTGACGCCCGATGTCGTCAATTTCGAGAACGGCTATTGGGGCATCATGGCCGAGCCCGTGCGGCGCGAGTTCATCCGCCAGTCCGACATGATCAACTTTCAGAACACCTATTACGCGCGGCAGCGCGCGGGTGCGGATTTCGAGGCAGTGCGCACCAAGGTGGCGGAGGCGGTCGGCGCGGCAACCGAGGAGATCGCGCTCACCCGCGGTGCGACCGAAGCGCTGCAGCTCCTGATCGGCGGCTACAACAGGCTGAAGCCAGGCGATGCCGTGCTCTATGCCGACCTCGATTATGATTCGATGCAGTATGCGATGAACGCGCTGAAGGGGCGCCGCGGCGTCGACGTGGTCAAGTTCGACGTGCCGGAGCCCGCCACCCGCCAGGCGGTGCTCGACGCCTATGCCCGCGCCATCGAGGCGAACCCGAAGACGCGACTTCTGCTCCTGACCCATGTCAGCCACCGCACCGGCTTCGTCATGCCGATCGCCGAGATCGCCCGCATGGCGAAGGCCAAGGGCATCGACACCATCGTCGACGCCGCGCATTCCTGGGGGCAGATCGACTTCCGGGTCGGTGAGCTCGAGGCCGATTTCGTCGGCTTCAATCTGCACAAATGGATCGGCGCGCCGCTCGGCGTGGGCTTCCTCTACATCAGGAAGGACCGCCTCGCCGCCATCGACCGCGACATGGGTGACGAGGATTTTGCGGAGGCCGATATCCGCTCGCGGGTTCACACCGGCACGGTCAATTTCGCCACGGTGCTGACGGTGCCGACGGCCGTGGCGTTGCATCAGCAGATCGGCGCCGCGGCAAAGCAGGCCCGCTTGCGCCATTTGCGCGACTATTGGGTGAGCCGCGCCCGCGCATTCAAGGACATCGAGATCCTGACGCCGGACGAGGTCGGCTCATATGGCGCGATCACGTCGTTCCGTCTCGCCGGCAAGACCAGCACGATGGCCGCCAGCCCGGCGACCCCGCTAAGGCCGCCGCCGTGGTGCTGAAGCTCGCAGATATGAAACGCCCACCACTGCGCATCGCTCTCGGCAGCGATGCCGTGAGCGCCATCGCTGCGACGGATCGGCTCCGGCTCGAAGAACTGGAGAGGTGGCGAACGCTCAGTGTCTCGACCGACTATTGACCGGCGCGTCCTACTCCGCCGCCACCATCTGCTGCGTGCGCCACTGGCCGAGCAGGGCGCGGAGCGAGGCCGGCTTGACCGGCTTGTTGAGCACCGCGACCTTCTCGTCGCGCGCGGCCACCTGCACTGCGGGGCTGCGGTCGGCAGTGATCAGGATTGCGGGGATGCCGTCGCCGAAGCGACGGCGGATGTCGCGGATGGCGGCGATGCCGTTGCCGCGGTCGAGATGATAGTCGACCAGGAGGCCGGTGACGCGCCGTCCCGCCGTCTCGATGGCAGCGATCGCGCCTTCGGGATCGGCGACCGCGATCACTTCGGCGTCCCAGGCCTTCAGCAGCGTGCGCATGCCGTCGAGGATTGCCGCGTCATTCTCGATGCAGACAATCAGGGCGCCCGAGATCGGCGTGCGCGCCAGCGGCGTCGCGCTGGTCACGGCGGCGGTGTGGGTGATCGCCTTTGCCGTCGGCACGGTCACAGAGAATACCGAGCCGCCGCTGACATTGCCGTCGATGGCGATGCCGTGCTTGAGCACCCGCGCGAGGCGTTCGACGATCGACAGGCCGAGCCCCAGCCCGCGCGCGATTCGCGCGCCCTGCTCGAGGCGATGGAATTCCTTGAAGATCTCACCGCGCTTGACCGGCGGGATGCCGACGCCGGTGTCGTAGACGCAAATCTTGAGCGAAGGGCCTTGTCGGCGACAGCCGACCAGCACGCGGCCGCGCGGGGTGTATTTGATCGCGTTCGAGATCAGGTTCTGCAGCAGGCGCCGCAGCAGGAGCCGGTCCGATTCGACCGGCAGCGAGCACGGCACGAAGGTGAGCTCCAGGTTCTTGGCGCGCGCGATCGGCGCGAACTCGATCTCCAGCGAGCGCATCAGATCGGCCATCTTGAAGCTCGAGATCGAGGTCGTCATCGCGCCGGCGTCCAGTCGCGAGATGTCCAGCAGCGCCCCGAGGATCTCCTCGATCGCCTGCAGCGATTCGTCGATGTTCTCGACCAGCCGCGTCTCCTCGCCGCTGTGCTGGCGCTCGACCAGGCTCGTGACATAGAGTCGCGCCGCGTTCAGCGGCTGGAGAATGTCGTGACTGGCGGCGGCGAGGAAGCGCGTCTTGGAGATGCTGGCGTCTTCCGCGGCGCTCTTGGCCAGCGCCAGCTCGGAGTTCAGCCGCGTCAGCTCCTCGGTGCGGTCGCGCACGCGCTTTTCCAGTGTCGCGTTGGCGCGCTCCAGCGCTTCCGCCGCTTCGAAGGTCGGCGTGACATCGGTGAAGGTGATGACGAAGCCGCCGCCGGGCATGCGGTTGGTGAGCACCTCGATCACCATGTGGCGTTCCGGCAGGCGTTCGAGATATGGCTCGCTATCGGTGGTGTAGGCGGCGAGGCGCCGCTCCAGCATGGCCTCGCGCTCGATCGGGTCGTCCGGATCGCTCACGCCGATGAATTCCAGGATCTCGCGCAGTGGCTCGCCGAACTGGACGATATGCGGGGGCACGTTGAGGAGATCGCCGAACTGCCGGTTGGAGCAGATCAGCTGCAGATCGGCATCGAACACGGCGATGCCCTGGCGCACGTGGTTGAGTGCGGTCTGCAGGATCTCGCGGTTGAAATGCAGGGCCGCGTGCGAGTCGTCGAGCAGCTTGAGTGCGGCCTTGGCCGAGACGGTGCGCTTGCGCAGCAGCAGCGACATCACGAGACGCGAGGAGGCCGCGCCGATCGAGGAGGCGATCAAATGCTCGGCGTGCTGCAACAGCTCGAAATCGGCGGGCGCTCCGGCCTCCAGCCGCACGTTGCGCCGCGCGGAGAACGCCTCGAAGGAATGCCGGGCGCGGTCGGGTCCGAGATATTGCGCCACCGTGGTCTGGATGTCCTGCACGGTGACGGTGGTGCGCCAGCGGCGGAAACTCGGTGAGATCGGCGCAAGCGTGTTGGGCACGAACAGATCGGCCTGCAGCAGCTCGATGGACGAGGGCCTTCGCGCCAGCGACAGCAGCACATAGGTCAGGATGTTGAGCGACAGCGACCAGATCACGCCGTGCATTAGCGGAGGCAGATCGGCGCCGAACAGCGCCTGCGGCCGCAGCGCCTCGATGCCGAACGGGCCATGCTGCAGCAGCAGGATGCCTGACGTCGAGGTATCCATGAAGCTCGGGATGAACAGCGTGTAGAGCCACACCGCGAAGCCGACCAGCATACCGCCGATGGCGCCGCGCGCGGTCGCGCGCCGCCACAGCAGACCGCCGAAGAAGCTCGGCGCAAGCTGCGCGATGGCGGCAAAGGAGAGCAGGCCGATCGCCACGAGCTGGGTATTGCCGAGCGCGCGATAGTAGAAATAGGCCATCACCATGATGGCGAAGATCGCGAGCCGCCGCGAGCGCAGCAGGAAGTCGCTGAAATCCGCGCCGCCGGCGCGTCCTTCCGGCCGTCGTTGCAGAACCAGCGGCACCACGAGGTCGTTCGAGACCATGATGGAGAGTGCGACGCATTCGACGATGACCATCGCGGTCGCCGCCGACAGGCCGCCGACGAAAATGGCGACGCTGAGAAGCCCTGCACCGCCCTCCATCGGCAGCGCCAGCACGTACATGTCGGGGTCGGCCGCGCCGAACGGGAAAGTGACGAGGCCGGCGAGCGCGATCGGGATCACGAACAGATTGATGGCGACGAGGTAGAGCGGGAACAACCAGCGCGCGCGGCCGACCTCGGCATCCGAGGAGTTCTCGACCACGCTGACGTGGAACTGGCGCGGCAGCAGCATGATCGCGCAGAGCGACAGCAGCGTCATGGTGAGGAAGTTGCCGATCGACGGCGAATAGTTGATGGCGCGCACCGCCTCCGGCGTCTTCATGGCGCGCTCGATCAGTTCGTGCGGCGAGAACATCCAGAAGGTGACGAAGATGCCGGCGGCGAGGAAGGCGACCAGCTTGATGATGGATTCGGTCGCGACCGCCAGCATCAGGCCGTGCTGGTGCTCGGTCGCGTCGGTCTGCCGCGTGCCGAACAGCACCGCGAAGGCCGCCATCGCCAGCGTCACCATCAGCGCGACGTCGCCGACGATCGGGATGTGGGAGAAGGCCTGGTCTTCGCTCAGGATCGTTTCGAGCGAGGAGGCGACCGCCTTGAGCTGGAGCGCGATGTAGGGCACCGAGCCGATGATCGCGATCAGGGCGACGGTTGCCGCCACCGCCTGGCTCTTGCCGTAACGGGCCCCGATGAAGTCGGCGATCGAGGTGATGTTGTGGGTTTTCGCGAGCTGGATTACGCGGCGCAACACGCCGGCCCCTAACCCGATCATCAGGATCGGGCCGACATAGATGGCGAGGAAGTCGGTCGAGGCGCGGGTGGCGAAGCCGACCGAGCCGAAGAAGGTCCAGGAGGTGCAGTAGATCGCCAGCGAGAGCGGATAGATCAGCCCGGAGGCACGGCCGCGCCCGGCCGGCGAGCGGCGGTCGCCATGGCTCGCCACCAGGAACAGGAAGCCGATATAGCCGAAGGCGGCGGCGATCACGCCCCAATCGTGCAGCATGGCGAGCGCGCTTCTCCCAGGGGCGCTGGCCGCGCCCGAGCTCATTTTCCCAGTAATTCTAGCGCGTTGGACGGAGGGAGGCGACAGCGAAATGCCGCGCGGCGGTGGGAACTGGGGTTGTCGTTAAGTCCCAGGGCGAGCTGCCTGCTCTCACCCTCCCCTGGAGGGGGAGGGTCGGCTCACAT
>NZ_PTFE01000091.1:0-31338 GCF_002936975.1 Bradyrhizobium sp. AC87j1 | reverse complement strand
GGGCGAGGCCGTTACCGAGCAACGTCATATGAAGGCGAAGGTTTTACAGAATGTGCGCTTCAAATATGGGTGCCGCCATTGCGATCGCACCGGGATCAACGCCCCTGTCGTGACGGCGCCGATGCCGACGCAGCCCTTGCCGGGCAGCGTTGCCACGGCCTCAACGCTGGCGTTCGCGCTGGTTCATAAATATGTCGATGGCACGCCGCTCTACCGCCTGGCGCAGGCCTTCGAACGCGCCGGTGTTGCTGTCAGCCGCGGCGCTCTGGGCCACTGGGTGATCGGCTCAAGCGAGAAGCATCTCTCCCGCATCTATGACGCCCTGAAGCTGCGGCTCAGATCGCAGCCCCTCATCCATGGCGACGAGACGACGGTTCAGGTCCTCAAGGAAAAGGACAGAGAGGCCACCAGCACATCGTATATGTGGGCCTATCGCAGCGGCGAGGACAGCGACCAGCCGATCGTGCTTCTGGATTATCAGCCAGGCCGCGGCCAAATCCACCCGCAGGCCTTTCTCGGCGATTACCGTGGCATCGTGATGAGTGACGGCTATACCGCCTGGCGCACGCTGGAAGGGGCAACCCACATTGGATGCATGGCCCACTCCAGGCGACGCTTTGTCGATGCCCTCAAGGCGAGGAAGAAAGGCGGCGGTCCGCCCGAGCAGGCGCTGCGGTTCTTCGAACAGCTTTACCGGGTTGAAAGGCAGGCGCGGGACGAAAAACCAGACAGAGGCGAAACGCCAGATCAATGCATTCGCCGCTTCCGCCAGCAACACAGCATTCCCGTCCTGAACGCCCTCAAGGAATGGCTCGATCAAATCGCCCCGAAGGTCTTGCCGGACAGCAAGCTTGGCGACGCCATATCCTACACCCGAAACCAATGGGAATATCTGACGCGCTACGCCGAGGACGGCAGGATGCCGATCGACAACAATCTCCTGGAGCGTGATATCAGAATCTTTGCCACTGGCAGAAAGAGCTGGCTGTTCAGCGACACCGTCGAGGGCGCCAGGGCCAGCGCCGTCGTCTACAGCCTGATGCTGACCTGCCGCGCCTCACGCGTCGAGCCGTTAGCCTGGTTGCGCCACGTCCTCACCGAATTGCCTCAGCGCGCGGGCGACGCCGATATCACCGACCTGCTGCCCTTCAACTTCCCCAAAACCGCCACTGCCTGAACAGGCCAGACGCCGCCCCCGATACGAAGACCATCCGTCAAAAGCGCAGGCGTCAACGTGCGGGGAAAATCGCGCTTACGCTAAGGAGATCGATGATCCCTGACATGGCGTGACTCATCATCTGAAGCGCGGGACGATCTAACGCGCGTCACGTGCCGGCGCATCAGGTGAGTGTTGCACAGTCGCGAGAGCAGCCCGCTTGTACTAGTCATGCGGGAGCGGCCGACGGCACTCGAGTGGTCACGGCTTGAAGTGATCGATGATCATCGCGATCGTTCATCCAACGACGGCATGCAACGCGGCGTTTGGAGCGAATGGCAGCGGAGATTTGCCTGGCAAGAGTTGGTCCGGCTTGTGTCCGCGATCTCGCGATTTGTCGGTAACGGCCAAGATTGGCAACAACTCATCGAGACGTGCCCCGCGGTGAATACCGCTCCTGCTGATCCAGGCGGCCATCCTTGAATCAAAGCACGGAGCACTCGCAGCTCCATCACTTCCCGTTATGGACTCATATCGATGAATTAATTTGCAGCTTGGCGGGTCTCCGGTACTCACACTCGGAAGAATCATCAAGCTGCTATTTGTCTTATCCTCGGGAAAGTTTCGCCGCTGAGCGCCAAGCCCAACATCGCTCGCGCTGCCAAAGCCCAAGAGGATGGCTTTGCGCTGGCACATGGAAACATTGAATGAATGAACATCTTCCGCAAGTGTGCCCCTCATCGCGCCCTACGGTACTCACGTTTCTTTGTCTACTCCTCACCGGATGCGCAGGCTCGACCGCTGAGCGCAGCGTTCTACTGAACCCGCCGAGCGGCATTCGGAAGATGTCCGAACATACATACTCGGAGGGCGCTTCGCTCGCGGGCGGCTTTGAGGTGTTGACCCAACCATCTGCCCCGCCTGCCGAAACCTCGGAACGTCGGCTACCGGTCACCACCAATAGCACGCGCGTCAGTCTGGACTACGTCAATGCTGATATCCGGCGGGTCGTGAATGACGTCGTCGGCAATATCTTGGCCATGCCCGTTGTGATCGATCCAGGCGTAGAGGGAAAGATAACGCTCCGGACTTCCGGCAAGGTCGCGGCGAGTGATGTTCCGCGACTGCTGGACGAAGTGCTGGGAAAGTCTGGTTACGGACTGGCGGCAGTTGACCGGGGAGTCAGGGTGGCGCGCCTGGCTGACCTCGCTGACGGAGGGCGCGGCGATGTTAAGGTAATTCCCGTTCGCTATGTCGATCCAGTCGATGTCATCAAGGTCATCCGACCAAACGTCGAGGAAAACGTTCATTTGGCGCCTGCCCCCGGAAAACGAGGCATCGCGATCAGCGGGCCGCCCGGTGGCGTTAATTCCGCTCGTGAACTCATAGGCCTGTTGGACATCGATAGCATGCTCCACAAGTCCTTTGCACTGTATACCCTGGCTCAGGCAAGTCCCGCCGCGGTCGAGAAAGACCTCAATTTTCTATTTAATCAGAATCCTGAGGGCCCGGCGCGAGTCCGATTTGCATCACTGGAGCGGTTGAACGGCATTCTTGTAGTTGCCGACGATCAGGCGGCACTCCAGTACGCGCGCGAGACAATCGAGAAGCTGGACAGAACGTCGAAGGCAGCAGCAAACGTTCAAGTGCGGCCACTGAAGTACCGAAGGGCGACCGAAGTGGCGCAGGTGCTGGCGCAAATCTTCGGCGCTGAGCCGGGCGTCGCGGCAGCGCCCACACAGCCCGCCGGAGAATCCGGCAAGGTGCCGGTGGCAAGCCTGCCCGGTCGATCAGACCTTCTCCCCAACCCGTCCAGCCCGGCGAACGAAGGCTCCGACTCGAACCGGGAGATGGCGCAAGCAAAGCACGAAGCCGTGGTGGTCCCGGCCAGTCTCGGTTTGTCGGCGCCGGTGCGGATCCAGGCGGATCGCAGCCAGAACGCGCTTGTTATTCTGGCGGCACCGCACGATGCCAAGATCATCGATGCCGCAATCCGCCGTCTTGACGTCAAGCCTCGTCAGGTTCTCATCCAGGCAATTGTCGCGGAGGTCCGGCTAAACGATGGCCTCGGATACGGGGTGGATTATCTTTTGTCCTCTCGCGGCCTGGGTGCTATTCCAAAAGGTGGCTTGTCCTATGTGTTTCCCGGGACAAGTGCCAACGTTGTGCTGCACGCGCTGAGCGAGGTGGCGGACGTCAAGGTTGTATCCGCGCCACGCATTCTCGCGGTCGACAATCAGCCGGCGACGATCCAGGTCGGCGAGCAGGTCCCCATCTTGTCGCGATCATCCCAATCCCCGGCAAGCGAGAGCGCTCCGATCATCAGCAACGTCGAACTGCGTGACACAGGAGTAATTTTGGCCGTTACGCCTCGAATAGGCGCAGGCGGTAGTGTCACACTCGATACTTTTCAGGAGGTTAGCACCGCTAACAAGAACAAGCTCACCAGTATCCAGTCCCCCGTGATTTCGCTACGCCGCCTGCAGAGCACCGTATCGACACGAAACGGGGATACGATAGCAATTGGGGGGTTGATGCAGGATAGTAGCTCTCGGACCGATTCCGGGCTTCCTTTGCTGATGAACATTCCGCTTCTGGGAGCGGCATTTCGGCGTACTGAACAAACCAAAGAGCGAACTGAGCTCCTGGTGTTACTCAATCCTCTGGTGCTTCAAGGTGACGCGGAGGCGGGAGCCCTAACCGACGAGTTGCGGGCGAAGTTCGAATCGCTCGCGCCCGAGCTCGGCCGCCAGCTCACGCCCGCACCGCAACGAGAGGCCGCCTCACCAAAGCGCGAACAAGCTGCAAAGGTTCGGCGAGAGCCGGCAATCCCGGCCGTCACCGGCTCAATTTCGGTACCCAGAACGTTTCCTGAGTCCCAGGTCCCTCCCCTGCTCGATGGCAATATGCGAGGCGGACTCGATTGATGGTTCGTGTGAAGCAGCCTCACGATCGGAACGCCTTGCGGCGATAAAGGCGCGGCGCTCTTCACGTTGCTCTGCCATTGTTCTGCGCAAGGTCCACATGGGTTGCCAGGAGGTCACCTACCGCCTGTGCCGCGAAGGGCAGCGGAGTATTGCCGGACGAGATCAGGCATGCCGTCACATGGATCGGCGGATCTATCGAGATCAGCCTCAGACGGCCATGTCCCGGTACGTCAGAGAAGACGATCCTCGGAACGATCACGTTGCCGATGCCAGCTTGGACCAGGGAGAGCGCACTGGCAAACGTGTCGACTTCCGCGACGCAGTTGGGAGTCAAACCGGCCTCCTCGAACGCCCGGTCCAACGCGCTGCGAACTGTGTCGGGTCGTATCGGCAGCACAAGAGGAAGGTGAGCCAGCCGCTCGAGCGAAATGGTATGCGCGACATCTTCGGCAAACAGAGGTCCAACCAGCGATAGTGGCTGGTGAAAAAGCGGCCGCCGGGCCAGGCCGTGGATAGGCTCATCTTCAAGGACGAAGCAGACATCGACCCGGCGCGATGCGATAAGCGATCTCATGCGCAGAATGTCCCCCACAACCAGACGGAGATGCACTTTCGGCAGGACCATCCGGCAGGCTTGCATAAAGTCGCGAACCCAGCACACCGTAAACCCTGACAACATGCCAAGCCTTACCAGGCCTTCCGGTTCTTCCGCCACCGACCGGACGACGCGGCCCAGCTGATCCACCTGCTCGATGATCGATGCCGCCTCGCGATAGAAGATTTCGCCCGCGGCAGTTGGACGAATGCCACGTTGACTGCGCTGGAGCAGTGCGACGCCAAGTTCAGCTTCAAGGGCAGTCATTTGCTGACTGAGAGCGGGCTGCGCCACGTGCAGCATGCCTGCCGCGCCCGTAAAGCTACCGGAATCCACGATGCCCAGGAAATAGCGGAGATGACGAAGTTGCAGGAAGTTAGGTGACATCAGTCGCGTTCGATTTCGCTCGGTCGATTCAGGCCTGATCAGGATATCCGGACTTGACCATCAGCCCGGATATCGTGCCGGCACCGAACGACCAAACCAACCGATGAAGATCAGGCAATATTCCGAATGATACCATTGAGTGCGTCGTGAACCGCCTTGATGATGGTGGAGTTCAAGTTCAACAGTGTCGTGTGCTGGCTCATTGAGAGCTGAAAGCGAAGCTGGTCCATGGTGTCGTCTGGATTCATGGTTGCCAAACGCTCTCTCACACTGCGTTCCGATTGACCGACGGATCGACCGATAGAGTTGGTTATGCTGCCGAAGTCCATTTCACCTCTCATTATTCAGCGGACTATTTCGCGGTGATGCCGTATCCATGTAGCATCAACGACTTCTGTTGCGCAATCTATTGCGTCGAGTAGTGCCTGCAGTGCTTCGAACTGCCGCGTTGTGACGCCGCTATCAATGTCACGCTTCAGGGCCTGCCTCCAGTTCTGGAGGTCTCCAATGATGACAGCTTTGCTGGAGCCATCAACATCATTTTGCAGCTGCTTTTCCAGCTCAAGCACGATGGGCACTCTTCACCGTTGATCATCCTCTGTTACCCACTCTGGGTTGCCTCGATAGAGCATGCGAAGGTTCGATTCTCCGACACGCATGACAAGTCCATCGTGGTCGATGGCTGCAATCTTGCCGATGTGATCGATGCTATCGCCCACTTTCAATTGCGCTCCGTTCTCAACGACCACGAAAGGTGCGCGGCCCAGATGCACCCCTCGCACCGCCGGCAATACCATCAGCTCGCACCGCGACTCGAGCCGGATATAGGGCCTGAATCTTTCCTCGAACCGAGCGGCAATGTCTTTCCACTCGTCGTATGTAGCCGAGGCCAGCGTTCCAGACACGGCTACGACATCTGGCCTTGCGATGATGCGGATGGACCGGCGGAGATCGGAGGATGCCGCCGCCAGCAGAAAGGCGCGTGCCCGATCGGGTGTTGCCACTTCATCATTGGTTTTGTACACGCCCGGGATGTCCTGCTGCAGACGACGAAGGGCCGCTTCGACTTTGGCATCGCTACGACCGTATCCCGTCACTGTAAGTTCGCCTGCACCTTCTACTCGAACGCGACCGTCGATATCGAAAGCGTGCAAGATCGTAGCTGCAAGGTCGATGAGCCTTGCATGAGATAGTTTGGTAGCGGCCGCTCGCCTTGCTGTGACGTCAGCCGCGAGCCTGGGATCTTGCCATCGAGACTGGCTCTTGTCGGTATTCTCTCCAGGCTCCAGGTCGATCGCCGGTTCCCCGGCAGTCGACCGCATACTGACGTCGGGTGCGATTTCCAACCCACGAGGATCAGCCGTCTGCGGCTCGATCTGCTGAGTGGCCAGAGCGGCAGAAAACGCCCTGGAGTGAAGCCGCTCCATCCCTGCCCAAGCGCCACATATTATCATCAGGAGGCCACAAACCCCCGCCCCCAGCCGCAACCGCAACGGTATCGAGCCTACCGTGAGACGTGATCGTCGGCAGTCCAACGCCAATGGCTTTGTTGCATCTGAAAGGGACCTGCTCGCATCCAATCCCTGGCGCTCTAGTACGCGATCCTCCTCCGGAAAGCCGACCCCGACCGGGCCCAGGCTAAAGATTGTGCGACCAACACGAACGGGGCTGAACGGATCAAGGGTGATCGGGCTGTGTGTGGTGCACTCCCGACCGTTGATAAGCACGCCCGGCGCGAACGCAGTGATCTGGATTTTCCCCGACTCGATGACAACACGAATATGCGAACCGACCAGTTCCGGATCGCCGAAGGTGAGGTCATCCTTATCATGGCTACCGATGAGCCACGTTCCCTCGCCCAGCCATGTCTCCGCGCCCAGGTTTGGCCCGGACAGAACGCGCAAAGCGAGCTTGTCCTGTTCACCGGCCAGAACATTCCCTTGCATTGGCATGTTGGTCACTGCAGCGCAATTCGCGCCAAGGGCTGGACGGAGATGTCAGGAGTAAGCTCTTGATAGGAGAGCACCGGGAGCTCGTACAACTCGAATTCGATAAGTTTGCGGATGTATCGACGGATATCGATCGAGGTGAGCAACACCGGCTTATACGGCAGTGATTCAAGGATGTCGGCGGCATCTTTTATCCTGCCAACGATCTGCTGCGTGGTAAGCGGATCGAGCGTGAGATAGCTTCCGGCAGACGTCTGCCGAATAGCCTTGCGCACTGTGTCTTCCACATCCGGCGTCAAAATGTAGGCTGGCAACAGATTCGTACCGGCACAATGCTGAAAGCAGATCTGCCTCTTGAGCGCGCCACGCACATACTCGGTCAGCAGGACTGTATCCTTCTCGTTTTGTCCCCATTGGACCAACGCGTCGAGGATGGCGCGCATGTTTCGCAGTGAAACCTGCTCCGAAACGAGCCGTTTGAGCACCTCCGCTATCTTCTGCAGAGGGACCAGGCGCAACGCCTCTTTCACAAGTTCCGGAAACGATGCCTCCATCTGTTTCAAAAGCGCTCTCGTTTCCTGGATACCGATGAACTCATCGGCGTGCCGACGCACGATCTGACCAACATGGCACGAAAGAATCTGGGCTGATTCCAGATACGTGACGCCCGCAGATCGCAGCGACTCAAGATGTGCGGCATCAACCCAGACAGTCTCCATTTGAGGCAAGAAGGACTCTTCCATGACATACGGAATGTCCACCATTTCGAGGCCTTCGGGAGTATCACGCGCCAGGACGTGCTGAGGCCGCAATCGTCCCGAACCGTATGGAACTTCATTCAACCTGATAATATATTCGCCCTTGTTGCTATCAGCGTTCATTCGAACATTGATCGCTGGAACCGGAACGCCAAGATCGAGCATCAGCGCCTGCCGCGTGGCCACCAACGCTTTATCAAGCACGTCCGGCTGAATCATCGTCTGGATATCGCGGTCAATGTCGATCATCACCGGTACTGTAAGCATGATGTCATTGCTGCCGGCCTTGTTTGCCTCGGAGACCTCAGTCGAACTCGTCGACATTGCTTTCCCGCTGAGTAGGTGGCCGTGCGCGACGGTACGCGATAGCCCACCACGCTGCTGCAGCAGCCAGCCGGCCCCACCCACGGCTGCTGCCAAAACTACAAAAATCACCGTCGGAAAGCCGGGCACAAGGGAGAACAGAACCAGCATGAATGCGCCAACCATGAGTGCACGGGGTTGCGCACTCAGTTCATTGCCGATTGCATTGCCGAGGTCTGCGCTGTTGTCTTCGGAGCTCACCCTCGTGACGATGAATCCTGCCGTGATCGAGGTGAACAGTGCCGGAATCTGGCCCACGAGGCCATCGCCGATGGTCAGGGTCGTATAGACCTCCAGCGCCTCGGAGAAGCCCATTCCTTTTTGGAGTGAACCAATCGAGATCCCGCCGATGATGTTCACGATGATACTGATCAAGCCCGCGATCGCGTCCCCCTTGAGGAACTTCATGGCGCCGTCCATGGCACCGTACAACTGACTTTCGCGTTCGATGGCAACACGGCGCCTGCGAGCCTCTCGCATATCGATGCTGCCTGCCCGTAAGTCGCCATCGACGCTCATCTGCTTTCCCGGCATGGAATCCAAAGAAAAACGTGCAGCGACCTCGGCAACGCGCTCTGATCCTTTGGTGATGACGACAAATTGTACAATTGTCATGATCAAGAAGGTGACCGCGCCTACCACGAGATTACCAGCTACGACAAAGTTACCGAAGGTCTTGATGATCTGGCCAGCATCGGCATGAAGCAGGATGGTGCGAGTTGCCGCAATACCAAGCGCTAGACGAAACAGCGTTGCCAGCAAAAGCACCGATGGAAATGAGACGAATGCGAGTGGCGATTTGATGTAGACCGCCACCATCAGCAGGATGGCTGCAATTCCCAGATTGACCGCTTGCAGCACGTCCATGAGCACTGATGGAAGCGGAATAATCATCATGAAAACGATCGTGATCAGCAACGTCACGAGAACAATGTCGTTACGGCCGGTCGCGATGGTCAGGAGTTTGTCGAGTGGCTTCATCTGATCAACCTAGCGCGAGTTGCCCCGTGAGATGCCAGTCCATAGCCAGAGGGGGCGACATCAAACCTTCCAGAGTAGCAAATTTGAACCCTCCCAGCCGATTAGCTGCGTCCAAAGCCAACTCGCCCGGGCCGCAACACTGACTCCCATGCTTTCCCGATCGGGTGCGGAAGTCCGCGCTCTTCGGCCAGACGACAGGCACACACGATTGTGCCAGCGGACGATAGGTCGAGCGTGTCGCCATCAGAGCAGCCGCCACCATCTGCATCGGCATAAACCGCAGGATCCGACGACGCTCGCCTGATCTCCTCCCCTAGCCTTCGCATCCCTGAAATTCTTCGAGGTCCAAGGCCGCCGCTGCTCGCGGCGTGTCCACCCTATCCTCGCAAACCTGCTCCGGCCTCCTCATCGCGGCATCGCGCAAGGCGCGCGCCAAATGTTCGCACTTATCGAAGTGCTTGCCTGTTTGACGCACGATGTTGCACGCCTCGTCGCGTGCCTGCCGCGCCTGATCGGCTTCCGCGACCGCCGTTCCAATGTCCTTTTCGAGCAGCTGATCGTGATCGTGCAAGGAGGTCATCTTCGCCTTCAGACCGACAAGCGCGCCGGGGGCGACGGTTTCTCCGATCACGGAATCGTACAGGGCCGCTTCAAGCCGAAGACGCTTTTGCCGCCAGGCGCGGTGATTTTCGGCGGCGGTCTCCACAGCAGCGGCAGCGCTCTCAAGAGCCAACTGTCGCGCCCGCAGAATATCTTGCTGACGATGATGTCGCAATTTCCGCAGCTCCAGGAGACGGGGAACGGCGTCCGAGATCATCCCACGCATGTTTCGAGCTCCTGGAGCGCGGCTTCGAAGTCTATCTGCTCACTAGTCGATTGGCGCAGGAAACTCAGTATTTCGTCCCTTCTGGCAATCGCCTCATCCGCGAGTGCGTCAGTTCCGTTCTTGTATTCACCCACACGAATCAAGAGTTCGACCTCCTGGTATTTCGCCATCAGCTCCCGCAGTCTTCGCGCCATGCTTTCATGCTGCGGAGCCACGATCATGCTCATGACGCGGCTGACGCTCGCAAGAATGTCGATGGCAGGATAGTGGTTCGACATAGCCAGGGCGCGCGAGAGCACAATGTGGCCATCAAGGATCGAACGCGTTTCGTCGGCGACGGGTTCAGTCATGTCATCTCCCTCAACAAGCACGGTGTAGAAGGCCGTGATCGACCCACGCGCATTGTTGCCCGCACGCTCCAAAAGTAGCGGCAGCGTCGCGAACACTGATGGCGGGAAACCGTGGCGGGTCGGTGGCTCACCTGCTGCAAGGCCGATCTCCCTGTGCGCCCGCGCAAAACGTGTTAGCGAATCCATGAGAAGCAGCACGCGTTTGCCTTGATCGCGAAACCATTCAGCTATTGCCGTGGCCACATAGGCCGCCTTGGCGCGCTCCATGGCGGGCCGGTCGGACGTCGCGACAACAAAGACCGCTTTGGTTCGTGATCCCGAGCCGTGCTGCGTGATGAATTCTTGCACCTCCCGTCCGCGCTCGCCGATAAGCGCTATCACCGCGACGTCAACCTCAGCGCCCCGTATGAGCATCGACAGCAGCGTACTTTTGCCGGCGCCCGCAGCGGCAAAGATACCGACGCGTTGCCCTTCCCCGCTCGTCAGCAGGGCATCGATCGCCCGTACACCGACCGGAAGAACCTGATCTATGCTACGCCGGGTCAGCGGATCGGGTGCGCTGCTATGAACCGGCACGTGGGCCTCCGCGATCATGGGCCCACGAGTGGTTGCATCGAGTGGGCGGCCAAGGCCATCGAGTACCCGACCGAGCAGGTTCCAGCCCACCGGCACCAGCAGGCCCTTTCTCGTCGGAATCACCTCCGTGAGAGTCGAAAGTCCCCGCATCTCCCCGAGCGGCGTCAGAACGGCAACATCGCGCTGAACACCGACGACCTCGGCGGTCAGTTCACGGTTATTTTTGGGATCGCGGAGTTCACACAAATCCCCGATATGCACCCCAGGAGCCGTCGCACGGATGATTGTTCCAACGACTTGAAGGACACGACCACGGACATTCATCGTCGGCGTCTGCTCAACCACTCTGCTCACGAGCCGGAAGAACCGATCGATGCTTTCATGCGAACAACCGACGGGATCTACCGCCGTTGACGGGTCGACCGGCTCCGAGATCACTTCGACGCCTCTAGGCTTTTGCGAAGGCCGCTTTCGATCAACGTGAGCTGGCTTTCGATCGTCGCGTCGACCAGTCCGGCATCGGTCTCGAGAATACAGCCGGCATCATTGATCCGCGGATCAGAAACAACTTCGATGACTGCGCGCGACGTGACCGCCGGGACTATCTCGTCGACCCGCCCGCGAACCGTCTCGACCAGCGACGGTGCCACTCGCAGCCGAACCGCAGGGCTATGGCCCGCGACCCTCAGGCTTCGCAGCGCGATCCGCACTGCGGCCTCGCCTGGCGCCGTCGTGTCGATGATCCGGCGGGCGATCTGCAGGCCGAGGTCCACGATCCTTTCCTTGTTTTGCTCCATGACCCGCAGTGACGCTACGGCGATTGCGCCCAAGCGCTGTTGAATTGTCACTTGCGCTTCCTTGAGCCCGGCTTCTCTGGCGGCCGCTTCAATCCTGCTTGCGGACACGCGCGCTTCCTCAACAAGCGCCTCTGCATCGCGCTGCGCCTGGATCAGCAGTTGCTCGGCCTGGAGGAGCGCCTGCGCGCTTGCCGCCGGCAGGATTCGCCCTGGTCCGAGAACACTGATCGTCTCGGACGTCAATCGAACCAGTGCGACCATCGGGCCATCCTTTTGCTGACCAACCGCCGCATCGCATGAAAGGCGTCCTCTCCCGCACTGTCTTTGCGACAGGCGTCAGCCGCCACCGTCCAGATAGACGCAGGGCTGCGTAATCTCAGTCGTACCTGCAGTGCATCCGGGATGCAGCCCATTGCGAGGCCGAACATTGCAGCTCCGCAGTGGAGCAATTCAGCAGGCCCGTTGGGCAGCTTGGACGCACCGATAGCCGTCATCAGGGCGGCGGTCGGTCGTGGCAGCAGCGCGGCATGGAAAGCGAACGCGAAGGCGTCCTCTCCGAGGACGGAACGTGCTGCAACGACATCGGCGTTGCGAAGCTGACCGACAAGACTGGGAACCCCGATCCACGCCGCAGCAAGGCACATGAGGCGCACGGCGTCCGATGCCGGCAAAAATGCGAGCCGGGTCCTCGGCGCATGGCCAGCGCAGATGATGGCGGACGCCCCCCTATCTTGAGCCGGAAGCAGCCGGCTTCCAAGTCTCATTCGGATGAACGAATCTGCCCGTGCAGGCTCCCGCGGCAGCCATTCGGGCCAATCCTTGGTTATAGCATCATCGAAGTCGGCCGCGGGATCGGCGATGCAGCGCATCATCGCTCCGGCCCACAGCCTGTGAAGCCAGTTGTCCGAAATTGCTGCCGATCCTGTCGCGATCATCGAGGAATTGCTCGCTTGCATTGATCTATGGCGCCGCAGGATTTGCTGTGTGGCTCACACGCGTCCGCCACACGAGAATGGCAAGGACTGCATTGCCGATTAGCGATATCACGAGCCCAGCCACGAGTCCGACCAAGAGATGGAGCGGAGCGCTGGCCTCGGCGGCGACGGGAGACGCATCGAGTGGCGGCAAGCCGCTATCGCTTTGAGTCGCCTCGACGAGCGTAACCGAGACCCCGTCGTAGGATACGCCCTTCAAGCTATTTGCGACAAACTCCTTGATCTTCGGTACGATCTGATCAACGGCGGTACCAGCCTTATAGCGGACCAACACAGCAGCAGTTGAGGGAGCCGGTGGGACGCGTTCGTCGATCGTATTCTCGGGAAGGACGGCATGGACGCGGGCACTGAACACGCCATCGATCCTGGAGAGCGTCTCCGACAATTCCTGCGTCGTGCCGTGAATAAATCGCACACGCTCCTCCGTTGGCGATGACAACATGCCCTCTTTCTTGAATAGGGTGCCCAAGTCGGCAAGCCGATCGCGAGGCAATCCGGCGCCATCCAGTAGACTCATGGCACGCGGCACGTCTTTCGTCGAAACAATCAAGGTGGCCGCCCCGTTATGCTCGGCCAACCGCTCAGCATCGATGCCATGCAGTATCAGCAACGCGAGCATCTTGTTGGCGTCATGCGCCGGGAGATTGCGATAAAGCTCGATCTTTGCTCCGCACCCCGTCAACGCAAACGTCGCCAAAAGAATCAACGCGCGCTTCAACACCAACATCACGCTCGCATAACGGTTGTTCACTGGCTCTTTAGGAGAGTATCAAGGCTTTGCACAGCCTTCCCAACCACTTTCGACGCGATATCGTATTGCAGCGTCATGGCTGACAGGGTGGATTGCGCGTTCAGCCATTCAGTCGAACTAAACCCACCGGAAGCATAGCTTTCCGCGACCCCGGCCGCGACGTTCGTAGCGTCGCCGAAAGATGCGCTTAGTTTCTCCATTCCGCTAAGGATATCGTCAGCCACCCGGACGCGACCAATCAGCCCCTCCTCGGTGGGGGCCACTGCGAGATCATTATTCGCTGATGACAGCCCCGGCCGATCGAGCGCCGCACGAAAGGCTTCGACCGAGTCACTCGACGCCCTTGATGCGACCGGCCCGCCGCTCGCCGGCGACATAGCCTCAAGTAGCGCCACGACCCCATTCACACCGCTCATTGACTGAACCTCCTGTATGCACCTTGGCTGCACCACTCAACGCCGCGAAAAGCCCATCGAGCGCCAGATCGTCACGAGGAAGACGCCGAAGCACAGCATCCCGCTCGCTTAAACGTCCAACAACCCCAAGCGTTAGCGCCTGAAATGCCATTCCATAGGGATCATTCGCGCGGGCAAGAGGATCGAGGCGCTCCAGCGCCGTTTCAACGTCGTTTGCCAACAGGTCGACGAGCACACACGCGATGACGGCCTCTCGACCGCCGGGGGCAACCACATCGATCCCCTTGGCAATCCGCCTCGCTCGCCCCACGTCGTTTTTAACACAAGCCAGAAACGCAACCTCGGTCAGGCACCGCAGGAGGCGGCGTCGGCTTTCCGGCGTGGCAAACGGGACCAAATCAGACATAACGACGAATAGTCCTCATACCGCTTTAAATCCGGCTCATCTGCCAGAATGCAACGAGGCCCTCACCAGTTGCGCTTGCTGTGGGGTGTTTTGGCCACCACTTCTGATGCCGCCGAGCGCGTCATAAGCATTCGGATGAAGCTCTGCTTTCCAGCATGCCGCCGCCCAGGATTCACCGTTTCGGCGTTTCTAGTCCGCGGCGCGATCGAGTGGAAATACAGTTTGCAGATGGAAGCATAGTGAATGCATATGGACGGAACATTCACGTGAGATTTGAACCGCACCTTCGAGTTGGGCCGTTAGTCAACGACCTATTCAGATGCAGCCCTCAAACGCTTCGAGCGGAGTGAGTTCAACCTGAACGCCGGCTGGCGGGGTCGAGCGAGCGCCGATTAACACGACGCGCCCTCTGGGCGACATTAGCACGTTCGGAGTTCTGAGCCATGCAGTCGTGGCTGGCGCCTCGCGTTCGCTCCGATGCACACCGTCTGCTCATCTCAAAATTCAGGCGAGGAATGCTCTTGAACCGTAGCCTCGCTTCAAGCTGGAATATTCCGAATTGCTTGCGAACGAACAACGGGCCGACGGCCGACTGAGTTCAACAGCTATCGAGAACCCGGGGCGCAGGTTCCGATGACACGACAACGGATATTATGTGATCCGTGTATTGGGCATCGATGCTTGCTCCTTTCCTCCTATTGCAGAATAAACGTTGATGTCGTTCTGCTTGCCTGATTGTCGCAGCTGGGCTGTGTAGAAACGGCCGGTGATCATGATGTTGGTCTGGGGTCGATCGGTGCTCGGTAGCACGCCGTGCCAGTGCATCCGCGCGTGAGATTCTCCGGCGCCTGCTCGCTGCCGTGAGGCCAGTGCGGACCGACAAATCTCCCCAATCCGGTGCCGGAGGCAGCATATACGGCTCGGGCCGAAGATCGACGCCGCAGCGTTGTGCTGGCATGATGGTGGGTAGAAGATGCGCTGGACTGCGTCGCATGACGTCATCGCCACCCTCACGCAACTGGTGGGTTATGATTGGATCCACGAACGGCGTCCGGCCAGCGAGAACCGGACTACCCCTCTGCAGCTCCTGCTGCAGGAAGGTGAAGTTCGCGATAATTCGCTCGTCTCCCAGGCACTCCCGTCGCTCAAGCGATAATCGCTGCGGCCTTGGATCGGCGCATCAACCTGCGCCAGCGGCCAGGTTGATCCCATCCCGAAAGGTTGATTCGACTGGGAACGGCCGCCCCGACCCGCTTCCTCCTGCTCGCTTGTCTCGTCAGAAGACAAATCCACCGCCGCGTCGGCCTCAACGGCTTCCTTGAACCGCTTAAAGTTCAAGTTCGACGCGGCGCCGGCGTTTTGAATGCGTCGCGATGAACTCTCCGGTGGCGCCTTCGAGCGCCGCAAATTTTGTGAACCTTGACGCGGCGAACGTTGGTCTAAACTTATGGCCTCGAAAGGTTCCGCTGTGGGCAGAAAGCCACGGAGGGCTGTAGCAGCGAGGAAGGACAGGGATGTGGTCCAGGAGGCAGGCTCCTGGCGTCGCAGGGCAACGCTCCCTATGTCCCGAACAGCGTCGGGTTGATAATTGACAATTCCGCACCGCACCGTCACATGTGGTTCAACATCTTCTTCGGTCAAAGGAGCAGCCATGGCTACCGTAAAAGTCGATATCAATAACTTCCAGTCGGAAGTTCTGGAATCCGCAGCACCCGTCGTCGTCGATTTCTGGGCCGAATGGTGCGATCCCTGCAAGATGATTGCTGCGAGCCTCGAGGAAATCTCCGTCGAGATGGAAGGCAAGATCAAGGTCGCCAAGCTCAACGTCGATGAAAACCCGGAACTCGCCGTCCAATTGGGCGTGCGCTCCATTCCGGCGCTCGCGATCTTCAAGGACGGCGAAGTGGGCGACTTCTCGGTCGGCGCCAAACCGAAGACAGCTCTTTTGGACTGGATTTCGAACGCTGCCTGATCGATATCGCTCAATTTGCCTTATTGGCGCGGGCCTGGCGTAGCTGCTTGATTTCCACTCGTACGGATCACTGACTCTTGGTTGGTTGGGTATTTGCCTGGACGGAGAAAGAGCCCGTGCTCCCACTGTCCAGATGACGGTGCGGGTCGAGTCTCAGGAACTGAAGCGGGAAAAATGGCGGCCTCAGTGGCCGGCAAATGACGCGAGGCTGATGGTAGCTCAGCGGGACACGTTACTTTCTGCCAAGGGGCCACCCAACCGAACTGGAAAAAGGATGCTTGGTCTTGCTGCATTTGGAAATCTCGAGCTTCCAAGCTTTCTCACACTGATATCCATAGTTGCTATTCGGCGAGCTTTGCGGAGTCTTATCACGCGACACCCTGACGCGGGTATTCTCGTCGCGATCGTCAGCATCTCGTAAGCTGGACTCCGCAAAAACCCGGCGGGGCTTCTAAAACGGGAAACTAGGCATGGATTCTATCGAGCGAGCCTGGGCCGATCGTGCTTTGTGTACCATCATCGAAGAAGATGAGGAAATCCAGCATTCGAGCACGGAAGCTTCTCCGTCAGCAACTGACCGTCTGGAGCAGCCAAGCGCTGTGAGCTGGGTGGAATCATCCGATGGGGAAGACAATTCGCTGGGCAGTATGTCGCCGCAGCTAGACGCGGTGCTGGCCGAGATTGGACGTCGGCCGAATTCTCGCTTGAATCGCCCCTACCGTGAGTCCGCATTGCTTGACAGCCCTCGCCTGTTGCGAAATTCGTCACAGGGGCGCGCTACTGACGACCTTACGGGGATCAACGAGGTGCTGGCCGAGGTTGAACGTCGGCCGAACTCTCGCTTGAATCGCCCCTATCGTGAATCCGCATTGCTAGACGGCCCTCGCCTGTTGCGAAATCCGTCACAGGGGCGCGCTGCTGACGGCCTTACGGGGATCATCGACCGCAACGACATCTTGGATTCCTCGGGCGATATCGCTTCGGAGGCGGACATTCGCAGTTATCGGCAGTGGTGGGCCAGCAGCGGGCAGGAAGCCAATCCATTGACCTTGTCCGCCGCTTCGGCCGAGCGTGATGATGGCCGTGAACCGACCACCCTGGTTCAGCAAGCCGCCTTATCACGTTCCGTCGAGCCCGTGCGTCATCAAGACGCCCAGGCCCTGAGATGCGTTTTGCTGGATCGCGGAGAGTTGGTCGGACAAGAAGCAACGCTTGCCATCGCCGGCGAGGTGGTTGCCCGCGACGGCAATCTCGACGGATTTTCGGATTCAGAGTTGGCCGATTTGGTGTACGGCTTCAGCAGATGGCCGGACCAGCAGAAGACGCGTGAAGCGACCGTTGCCATCGCCGGCGCAGTGGTTGCCCGCGCCGGCAATCTCAACAGATTCTCGGATCAAGAATTGGCCAATCTGGTGAACGGCTTCGGCAAGTGGCCGGAAGAAGAAAAAGCACGCGAGGCGATCGTTGCCATCGCCGGCGAGTTCGGTTCCAAGGGCCGTCGCTTCAGCACTTTCAGCATGCCTGCG
The DNA here is from genome assembly GCF_002936975.1 of Bradyrhizobium sp. AC87j1. Lineage (NCBI taxonomy): Bacteria > Pseudomonadati > Pseudomonadota > Alphaproteobacteria > Hyphomicrobiales > Nitrobacteraceae > Bradyrhizobium > Bradyrhizobium sp. AC87j1. Next base: position 13,607 of record NZ_PTFE01000091.1, on the reverse strand, counting down.
CTAGCCAGGATCGCCAACGGTCTGTCGCGGGTTATTGAGGAGGGAGAGACCGCCGGCGAGGTCGCCGAACCCGCCTTGCTGAAGGACCGGCTGCATCAGCTGGCGCACTACCTCCAATATGCCGAGGATCGGCTGCAGCAGGCCGATGTCCGTGCCATCGCGAATATATTCAAGGCGTTGGGCACGGCGGAGTTGTCGGACGATCTCGGTGCGCTGGCAAAGCCGGGGTTGGACAGGCTCGAGGTGTTACGTGCCGCTCCCGGGTTTAAGCTCGACAACGACCTCGAGACGATGGGCAATCTTTGCGCCTCCCTGCTGCCACTGGCTCGCAGCCCGAAGCCGGTGTTGCGCTGGCACCGCAGGTCGGCGCTGGACCTGCTCAACGCCATCCAGCCGGTGGTGGAACACAAGATCGATGCCCATCTCAAGGCAGGCCAGGCCGAGCGCACCAGCGGCGCCAATGCAAGCCGCTGCACGGCGCTTTCGATCTATCAGGTGCTCAAGACCCGGGTGGTGCTGGAGGCGCTCTACCGGCGGCCCTATGTCGACGGCGACGAGCTCGCCTTGCGGGCCAGGCAGCAAGAGCTGCACGGCAAGACCAGGCAGATCCTGGATAGTGCCCGCGCCCTCATCTACGCCGACCTTTCCTACATGAGCTGGAACGTGATCGCCGAGATCGAGGCGAAGGAGCCGCTCGAAGCGCTCGACACCTTCATCGCGCAGAACGCATCGATGGTCCAGGCCCAGCATGCAGCCGCCAGCTTCGATGTCCATCGGGTCCTTCAGGCCATGGACCACGAGCCGAGACCGCCGCAAGGCGATGCCGGACTGATGCGGCTGCCGGTCGTCGACACGCAAGGCCGGCCGCTGGGCAGCGAAGCTGAGTTGCGCTATTCCATTTTCCACCGTTTGACCTCGGGCGCGGTGAAGGTGGTGGCGGTGCAGCTAAAGGGAACTCCGACTGCCGCCATGCTGGCACGCACGTTCCCCGTGGAGGGCGTGCCCTACCGCATGGACCTGTTCGGCGGCAGCAAGCTGAAGCCGCCGCATGAGAGCCTGAACAAGCTTGCCTCTCGCCTGCCCTCCGCGGCCGAAGAGGCTCCAAGCGGCAAGCTTTTGGCGATCCCCTATGCCGAGACGGCTCTGGGTACGGCCTTTGAGCAGCTGTCGCGGGCCTGGGCGCCGTTCAAGGAAGCCTATTACTATATCCAGCGCCGCGGATTTGCCGCGCCGCCCGGCGTCCCCGACGTTGGCCCGCATGATTATGCGCTGGAAGGGTGCTTCAAGCTGTCCCTTCTGCCCGACCGCCCCGCAGGCGCAGTGCATCCCTTCCGGTTAGAGGGGCGAGACGGCGAGATCGCCTTGCGGCCGCATGACGGCTGCGGCTTCATCAGGGCCTCACTGGCCGAGCGCATGCCGGCCATTGCCCGGGCTCGCCACGACGCTCCCGAGCCGATGCCTGCTTTTGCCGATAAAAGGCAATCGGCGGTACCGCCCACGGCGCTGCAACATTATCCGCGCAGCGTCGAGGTGGCACAGGAGACCCGCGAGAAGGCTCTGGCTTGGCTCGAAACCCATCAAAGCCTCACCCCCGAGGAGCTGTTCCGCACGGTCACGGGCGGGCATATCGAGGGTTGGAGTGCTATCGCCGTGCCGTCCAGCGACGAATGCCTGCATGTGCCGACGGACAAGAGCAAGACCTTGACCCGTGACGCTGGCGTGCTTGTCGGACGCTCCCCCTATGACAAGCCCAACCTGCGCCCGTTCGCCGCCGACCGGGTCAGCTTGGCGCGTGATGGCGATCGGACCGCGGCGTTCCTGGATCGGTGCGTGGCCTTCCAATACAGCTTCAACGTCGCGCACAGGTCGGGGGCTGGGCTTGCCGCCGACGATCCGACCTTCTTTGCCAAAGGCATCTTGATCGTTGTGCCCGATGAAATGTGGCCGGCGGACTTCGCCGAGCGCGGGGTGGTGATGTCTGCCGAGGACGTAAAGTCCCATTCGCGCTGGCTGGAGGAAAAGAACCGCGTCAAGACCGACACCGCGCTCGAGTGCGTCGGCATCCTGCAGGCGACGGAGGTGTTCGCGCCCGGCTCTTTGGTTGCGGTCCCGACCGCCGAACAAAAAAAGCTCGACGGCGATTTTGACGGCGACGCCGTCGTCATCATCGGCGACCGGCCTCGCCTTTACGAGCATGTGCGCCAGTCCGACGCGCAGCTGCAGGCGCGCGGCATCGTCTCGATGAAGCCGCCGAAGTCGCACACGCCGGCCATCGAAAAAGGCCGCTACCAGTTCAGCCGGTCCAAGCAGATCCTGTCGGCCACCGGGCTGGTGCTGGAGACCTACAGCTGCCTGCAGCGCAACATGCTGGCGCAGCCGCTGGAGGCGCAACGCTGGTTTGCCGAGCGTGCCATCTTCGGCACCTACGAGGGCATTCATCATGAGCTCAAGGCCGACATCCGCGCACTGTTGCAGGAAGATCGGCCGGACAGCCAGACCCTCCATGAGCTCATCGCCAGGGCGGAGGAGGACAGCAAGGCCGCCAGGCATCCGGTGGCCTGCGAACTGGCCGCCTTGCTAGTGGCCGAGCTCCAGGACTGGAACCTGCAGCTCAATAGCGAGCCGGCTCATGAGCAGTCGGACGTCAAGCAACAGTTAGCGCGATCCGTGGCCTCACCCGGCGCGAAGCCTGCAGTCAGCGCCGACGCCGGCGCGCTCTTCCCGAAACTCAGCGAATCCTATCCAGCAAGCGCTGACGCCAGGAAGCGCATCGACTTCCTGCTCAACCACTACCAGCCGCGCATCGATCCGCGGCCCGACGGCTACAACCCGGACGATCTGCATGAAAGCGCCATCAATCTGTTGAGCGTCGGCATCAAGGTCGGCACGGACGCCTACAAGTCCGATACCGGTGCGCGGACCTTCATGCAAAAAGCCCCCGAATTGCAGCGGCTCTTGGAGCGGAGGCCGGGCTTCAAGCCGGCGCCCTATGTTAAGGCGCAGGCGGCAATGCTCCACCAGGGCCGGTTCGACGTCCATGGCACCCTGGCGGATCTGAAGGACAACCCCACGCTGGCGGCCTCGGTCATGGAGGCCTCGATCAGACTCGCCGACGAAAAGCGCATCCTGCCCAGCGCCTCAGCAATCTCGGCCGACGACGACCCCGCCAGCAGGATAACGCTGAGCAGCGAACAGGCCCTGGAGCGCGCCAAGCTCGAAGCCGTCCCCGCCGAAGCGCAAAGCGCGATTACCGAAACTGTGCGTGCGGTTGCCAAACTTTTGCAGCAGGACGGCATCGAGGTGAAGGTGCCGCATCCTGACCAACGGTCGCGCGGGCAGGTCTGGATAGCCGACGAGTTGACCGGCCAGAGCGTGAGCGCGGCGCCGGAGGCCCAACTGATCACCAATGCCGTGCGCCATGTCTTCGAGATTCCGGACGAGGCTTTTACGCGCGCCTTCAGGAAGGCGGCACTGGCCTTCGAGGAGCGGGACTGCAGCGAGGTCGAGACCACCAACTGGTTCAAGATGGATACGCCGCGGTTACGCGGCGTTCACACGGCGTTCAGAACCGCGCAGAACTATCGCTTCGAGGTCGAGTTCCATACGCCGGCCAGTTACCGAGCCGAGCTCGCGCAGGGCGCGCAGAGCGAATGCGAGCCGGTCCCCGTTCCTCATGGTGCTTGGGACATATTGCACTGGGGCTCGTCAGGAGAAAGCAGGTCGAAGGCGGCAGGGACCTCCAAGCTGCGCAGCGTCGCAAGACAACAGATTGCGGTCGCTCGCTCGCCGCAAGCCGGCGAGATCCTCGCGGCCCTCGGTACGCGGCCGGTCGTGCTCGTCGGCATGCCGGCGAGCGGCAAGTCGACCATCGGCCCACAGCTTGCCAAGGAGTTGGGGGTGGCGTTTGTCGACATCGATCAGCGTATCGTCGCCGAGCACGGCAATATAATGGAGATATTCGCCGACCCTGGCCGCGGCGAGGCGCACTTCAGGGACCTGGAGACCAAAGAGCTCGCCAAGCAGCTGGAGAGAGGGCCCATCGTCATCGCAACCGGCGGCGGCTGCTTTAACAAGGAGTCCAATCAAGCCCTGATCCTTAATAAGGCGAGGTCGATCTGGCTCGACACCGAGCTGAAAGAGCTCCGCAGGCGCCTCAGGCGGGACACCAGCCGGCCGCTGCTGCAAGGCGTCGACATCGAGCAGAAGGTTGACCAGCTGTACGAAGAGCGCAGTCCGTTCTACCAAAAGGCCGATATCAGGTTGCCCCTCGTCGCGCCCATTCAAAAAGACAAGAAGAACGCCCGGATTTGCGTGCAGGAACTCTACGCTTTCCTGTGCAGCGACAGGGAATCCGCTCTGCCATCTGCCGAGATATCACATGTCTCCAGTGCTTCCGGCACCGCCATCAGCATGTCCCCAACAGCGCATGCGCGATGATCATCACAACGGCTACGATTGCGGGGCAGCGTCGTGGAAACCATCCAGGTACCGGCGGCACCATTGAGTGAAGGGGAACGGCCGCCGCCCCTCGACGCCCTCACCGCCGACCCGCAGCCTTTGCTGGCCACCAGTAACGCACGAGCGGATTTGAAGCGCGGCGCGATCTCGACATTGCCGCCTTCGAACGCGCACTGGCAGAGCTCTAGGTGGCGTGGACACTAAATAGCGCATCCATAGAACAATGGCAGCGAGAGTGACGACGGCCCGGTAATTCCGGGCCGTTTTTTCGAAGCGGGTTGCGACACGTCGGAACTGCTTGAGCTTTGAGAAGCAGCATTCGACGAGATGACGCTGGGCGTAGAGATGCTTGTCGAGTGGGTATTTGAGCGCGCGTGACGGGTTGTTGGGAATGACGGCGAGCGCGCCTTTGGCGGCGATGGCTTGGCGCAAGTGATCGGCGTCATAGGCGGCGTCGGCCATGACGACCTCGGCGGACAAGCCTTCGATCAATGCGGCGGCTTGCGGTGCATCGCCCTTCTGACCCGCGGTCAGCGTGAACCGGACCGGACATCCCAAGCCTCGAACGGCCAGATGTATCTTGGTGCTCAGGCCCCCGCGCGAGCGACCGATCGCCTGATCTTCAGACCCCCTTTTTTGGCGCCGGCAGCGTGCTGATGCGCCCGAACGATGGTGGAATCGACGATCAGATATTCGAAGTCCGGATCATCGGACATCGCCTCGAAGATCCGCCACCAAACACCCTTGATGCTCCATCGGCTGAAGCGCCGGAACACGCTATTCCAATCGCCGAAGACCTCCGGGAGATCGTGCCAGGGAGACCCCGTACGCACGATCCACAGCACTCCTTCAACGAACATTCGGTTGTCGCGCCCAATCGAGCCCTTTTGATCGGGGCGCCCTATGATCAACGGCGCCATCCGCTTCCACGCCGCGTCGCTCAATACCAAACGGTCCATCACACCCAAGGCGGCTTCCCCAAAAGCAGCCTTGAATCTGATTTGCTCCTAAAAGGGAATCCTTAGAGTCCACACCACCTAGACCGTCGTCATTCAATGACAGAAACAAAAGCTGGCTGTTTCGTTGCCATTCCGGTCGTGGACATCCCCATTGAGGTTTCCTGAAGGTCATTTCGCTGCCAGCAGATGACTTTGCGTGGGTCCAACCAGCCGCGTCTGCGCCGCAAGAAACTGATCATGCCTCTGCAACTGCTCGTGCAGCAGAGCGTAATCGGCTGCGATATCGTCACCTGGCAAATCCGTGGCCCCGTCCACGAAGCCGGCATCGGCCAGGGCTCCCGGGTACAAACCCAGATTTGAAATGTTTGACGTCACAAGTCGTGCGGTGTCGACGGGAAATCGAGCACAGATCCGGCACCGCGATGGATATCTGACCGGGGAGCCGTAGTCGATAGTGACGTGGGTCATGGCATCTGCTCCTGCGCAACCGAATCTCGCGCCCTCACGGCGCTTGAGGCAGGGGGCTCCTCCTTAAACGAGCCAGACTGCCCAGCGTCTAGCCCGCCACCGGCGCAGAGATAGCCGTGCAGCTCGCTAAGACAAGCATCCGCGCTCTTGAGTTCCCGCCGGTCCTGTGGGGCAATCGTGAGATTGGCGAGCTTATACACAGGTTGCGCCTGATCACGTCCTCGTTGGTATTAAGCCAGATCGAAACCGCCTTCTCGCCGACACGACGCCGGACTTCTTCGGACATGAAGGCTCCACCACCGGTTGCGAGCACCAGCGGCCCCCGGTTGAGCAGCCGGCTGATCTCATTCGCCTCGAGATCCCTGAATGCGCCTCGCCGTCCTCCGCGAAAATCTTGGTTATGGACTTGCCAGCCTTCGCCTCGATCTCTTTATCGGAGTCGACGAACGTCAGCCCCAGCTGCTTTGCGAGTGCAGGTCCCACAGTGGATTTCCCGGCCCCCATATGCCAACGAGCACGATCGGGCGGTTGTCGAGGGCGCCCACAATCTCTGTTGCGCGCGCCGACCGCGCTGCGCGTGTCGGCCGGGCCACGTTCGACGCACGAGCAGGGCTAGCGCCAACGCTGTTGCCGGCTTTGGCTTCCCAATGGGGGATCTCCGTGGCACCCTCTGGGACCACAACCTCGGTGCACGCCCGTCGCACGCGCTCCAGGAGTTGCTCGGCTATAGACTCATCCGGGGGCTCTTCGCTCCCTCGCTGTAGCCGTCTAAGCTTCTGCAGCTCCTTGTACGTCTCATGATTGTCGAGCTTGGCCTTGTAGCTGTCCGCCGTGTGAAACTCGAGCTCAAAACGGTAACCGCCAGGCGTGGCGAGCACTGTCTTGATGCCAGCGAAGGTCCGTGATCGCGTCCTGAACCAGTTAGTCGTGCTGACCTCGCTATACCCGCTCTCCTCGAACGCTAGAATGGCTTTCTTGAAGGCACGTGTAAAATCCCTGTCAGAGAATTCGAAGACGTGCCGCACAGCGTTGTTGAAAAGCTGGACGCCGGTCTCAGAGCTGGCCTGGATTCCGGTGAGCTCGTCTGTCATTGAGCTTGGCGATCTAAGACGCTTAGCCAAATGGGGCATCTTCACCTCGATGCCGGCCCCATTAAGGGCTTCGGCAACCGACATTGCCGTCCGGGTGATGTCCTTGTCTTCGGCTTGAGCGCGGGAAGCCTCCATTTGGGCACGCTGTGCCGCCTCCTCGCGAGTCAACGTGATTGTGGTTGTCAATCGGCCCTTTAATTGCGGGTTGTTGTCAACTCTCTTCTTGAAGCCATTCGGCAAAGTGGTAGCGCTCGGCCCGACGGAGCAGGTCGGGGTTGCGCAGACGGAGCGAGCGCGGCTGGTGGATCTATAGCCAGCTCGTAGTAGTGGGCCGATTAACTGTACCTGGTTTCAATGCGATCAGTTGCCCGTCGCTGGGGTCACGGTCCTTTCCGAGGTCGCAAGCGCCTCATGATGATGTCCGGATCGGGTGCCTCATCGTTTGCAACGGGGTGCGGACGAGCCGCCACCAGCCGATTGACCGAGATCACCACGACCACCGTCCCAGCGGGACATCGCCAGCCCGGCGGACCGGGCCAGGAACTTGCAAAATAAGGTCAGGCCGGCGCGTTGCCCCAGTCGAATGATGTGCCGTCGACCCAGATGCAGTGGAGGATGACAGCGATCTTGCGGGCGATAGCGACCTTTGCCTTTTTCATGCCGATCCGCTTCGCAAGTTTCATTCCCCAGGCTTTGAGGGAGGACCATTTCTTTGTTCGATAAAGCAGAACGGTCGCCGCCTCGTAAAGGTAGGTTCGGAGGAGCCTGTCGCCCCATCGGGATATCTTGCCATTGGTGTCAGTTTCACCAGATTGGTTGCGCCGAGGTGTGAGGCCGAGATAGGCGCCGACTGTTGAGGCCGATCGGAAGCGAGACGGGTCATCGATCGTATGGCGGAACGTCAAGGCGGTGACCACGCCGACACCAGGAACTGTCATCAGGCGACGCGTCGTCTCGTCCGACTTCGCCAATCGGCGGACCTCGTCGTCAAATTTGCTTTGCTACTGGCAGATGTGCTCATGAATCGACAGGAGCGGCGCGATCACGCTGAGGAGTTGATGATCTTCGCCCAATAGCTCGCCGACCTGGTTACGGAACTGTTGGCCAATGGCGCGAGGGAATAGCAACCCACATTCCTTGATCAGACTGCGGACCTGGTTCTCGATATCCCGGCGTATGGACACAAGGCGGAATCGCGCGACGAGGATAGCTCGAACCTTCTGGCTCTCCTCACTCTTGATTTTGACTTCTCGATACCAACCAACCCGCACCAGTTCGGCAAGGCCCCGAGCATCGTTCTGATCGCTTTTGTTCATGCGGACCGACAGTGCTGCGTGTGCATGCCTTGCATCGATGCAAACGGCGGGGAGTTCGACCCTACGAAGCTCATGCCAAAGCCAGCTCGCCATTGCGCCCGTCTCAAAGCCGATACGCTCCGCCAGTGGCGCATGTTTACGAAGTAACTTTGACAGATCTCCAGGATGAGACTTGGCCTTTCCTTCAAAAACTGCTTCACCAGTCTCATTGACTACGCAAACCGCAGTCTCTCTCTGCGAGACATCTAGCCCGACGTATTGCCGCATGACAGCTCCTCCGAATCGCTTGATTGCGAGAGATGGACGATAACGGAGCTCTCGTGCCCCGAGCGCTGACCGCAATTACGTCATCGTCTGCAAATTTGACCCCCGCATTGCCTCAACTGGACAACTTCTCGCCGATGACTGGGTCGGCGCCACCGAATCGGTTCGGTGGCCTCTATGGCGAGAAAGATCAGCATGGGCGCGCGGCGGGAGCTCGTGTCGGCCGTAACGGAGCGTTACCGGTCGGCCAAACGAGCGGAGAAGGGACGGATCCTCGACGAGCTGTGCGCGACGACGGGCTGGCATCGCAAGCATGTGGTGCGCGCGCTCCGGCGACGCGAGACGATTGGACCGGGCGAGGTCGAGGCAACAAGAAAGCGAAGACGTAGATATGGCGCGACGGTCAAGGACGCGATGACGGCGCTGTGGGAGGCGTCGGATCGGGTATGCGGCAAGCGGCTCAAGGTGATGATCCCGACCTTGCTGCCTGCTCTCGAGCAACATGGCCGATTGCAGCTTGGCCAGTCGGAACGTGATCGTGTTCTGGCCATCAGCGCCGCCACCATCGATCGTCTGCTCGTCGATGTGAAGATCGCAGCGAGCGGCGGCAGGCGGCGCCGTGCCGGATTCTATTCGGCAATCCGGCGCGAGGTCCCGATCCGCACGTTCAATGACTGGAACAGCCCGGTGCCCGGCTTCTGCGAGGTCGATATGGTCGCCCACGGCGGCACGTCGGTGGCTGGCTCGTTCATCCAAACCCTGACGATGGTCGATGTCGCCACCGGTTGGACGGAGTGTCTGCCGCTGCTGACGCGGGAAGGTTCGCTGGTCGTCGAGGCGATCAGCCGCGCACAGAGCCTGTTCCCGTGGCTGTTGCGCGGCGTGGACTTCGATAACGACAGCGCCTTCATGAACGATGTCGTCGTGCCATGGTGTCGCGAACAGAAGCTCGAAGTCGCACGCTCGCGCGCCTATAAGAAGAACGACCAGGCGTTTGTCGAGCAGAAGAATGGTGCCGTCGTCCGCCGCCTCATGGGCTATGGCCGCTTCGATGGCATCGAGACGGCGCGTATGATGGGCCGCCTCTATGCGGCGGCACGGCTCTACGTCAACTTCTCCCAACCGTCGTTCAAGCTGAAGGAGAAGCGTCGCGAAGGGGCTAAAGTGATCAAGCGCTATCATCTCCCATCGACGCCCTATGAGCGTGCATTGGCGCATCCCCAGGTGACCGCGACCGTGAAGAAACGGCTCCGCGATCAATATCGCTCGCTCGATCCGGTCGCGCTGTTGGCGGAGATTCGCGCAACCCAAGAGGAATTAGGCAATCGCGTCGATCGTCGTGCCGGAAAGGCGCTCGGCCTGCAACCCGCTCACACTCGCGCCCCGACAGCGAGCGCGGCGACGTTCGCGAAGACGCTCGGCAAGACGGTGACGGTCGGCGAGCCGCGTGACCACGCACCGGCGAACTCGTCGGCCCTATAAGACCAGAGTTCGCATGCCGTCCAAGCTCGACCCGCATCTTGCTGCGATCGAAGCCTGGCTCGGAGAGCAGCCGCAGCTGACGGCGCTCGCAATTGTCGGCCGGCTGAGCGAGAAATCCCCCGAGGAGTTCGGAAAGAGACAGCATTCGATTGTGCAACGTCTGCTGAGGGCGCTCAGACGGAGGGCTGCCGAACGGTTGGCCGCCCAAGACCCGCTCGGCGACGCCACGACCGCTGCCTCATTGCCCGGGGTTGTGGACGGCTCGGGCTATGTAGGGCCCGACCCGCCCACAGCCCCTCTCGTCGAGCAAGCCGGGAAAGCCATCTGGCGCGGCCAATCAATCGACATCGGATCGTCATCGGCAATGGCGCCATCAGGGTAACATTCGCAGATGCGGCAATACGGGGGGTCAATATTGCAGGCCGAATGACAGTTCAGCTCCAGATCAAACTTGACCTGATCGAACCCGTCCCCCACAGCCTCCACCAGCAGCCCGGGAAGGTCGAAGGGCGGGACGGCGTTGTTCTCCCAGGCCAGCATCACCTGGAACAGCGGGGTGAGACCAAGCGAGCGCGGCGGCTGCACGATCTCCACCACCTGCTCAAACGGCAGATCCTGATGCTCCTGCGCTCCCAAGGCCATGCGCCGCGTCCGCTCCAACAGCTCCGCCACGCTCGGCGCGCCCAACAGGTCGAGGCGAAGCGCCAGGGTGTTGACGAAGAAGCCGATCGACTCTTCGATCTCGCGGCGACCGCGATTGGCGCTCGGCACACCGATCACAAGGTCGTGCTGCCCCGACAGACGCGACAGCACCGCCGCCCAGGCCGCCAGCACCGTCATGAACAACGTCGTGCCATGCTGCCGGCTCAGCCGCTTCAGACCCCGCGTCAGATCCGCATCGATCACCACAGCCACAGTGGCGCCGGCAAATGACTGTTGCGGCGGCCGTGGCCGGTCCGTCGGCAAGGCAAGACGCGCCGGTGCTCCCTCCCGACAGGGTGTTGCGCCAATACTGCGCCTGGCTCTGCAGCCGTTCCCCCCAGAGCCACCGCCGCTGCCAAGCAGCATAGTCTGGATACTGGATCGCAAGCGGCGGCGGCGGATCGTCTTGCCCAGTCACGAACGCCCGGTACAGCTGACTGAGTTCACGCACCAAGACGCCCAGCGACCAGCCATCCGAAACAATATGATGCTGAGTCAACAGGAAGACGTGCTCCTCGTCCGACATTCGGATCAGCCGGCCACGGATCAGCGGCCCGCGCGCCAGATCAAAGGGCGTGCGCGCCTCCTCCTGGCATAGCTCTGACAGCGCGGCGTCCGCGTCTGCCCTGTTCAGCAGATCGTGCTCGCGCACCGACATGCCCAGATTAGGCGGCAGAACCTCGACCCAAGGCTCGCCCTGCGAGGCGACAAAGACACTGCGCAGCGCCTCATGACGCGCGAACAAACCGTCCAGGCTGCGCCGCCAAGCTCGGCGGTCGATCCTGCCGCACAGTCGCACGGCCAGCGGAATGTGGTAGTGCGTGCCGCCCGCATCCAGCTGCGCCAAAAACCACAGCCGCTGCTGCGCAAACGACAACACAAGGGCGCTGCACGAGACTCGGCCACAATCGCCGGCAGGACTTGTGGACCGGTCCGACCCAACACCGCGGCAATGCTCTCCGCCAGATCGGTCAGCACTGGTTTGCCAAACAGCATCGTCAGCGGCAGCGCTATCCCAACAGCCAGCGACAGCCGGCTCATTAGCCGCACCGCCAAGAGCGAGTGGCCGCCCAGTTCAAAGAAGTGATCGTGGCGCCCGACCCGCTCCACTCCGAGAAGCTCGGCCCAGATCTGCGCCAGCGGTCTCGATCTCGCCTTGCGGCGCCTCGTAGGCGCGGCGCGCATACGCATCGTCCTCCGGAGCCGGCAGCGCCTGGCGGTCGAGCTTGCCGTTCACCGTCAAGGGCAGCGACGCCAGCCGCACAAACGCCGCCGGCACCATGTAGTCCGGCAGGTGCGCACTTATGTGCGCGCGCAAAACGGCGGCAAGGTCGCTTCCATCTGTCTCTTCCGAGCCGGCCTCGGGCGCGCCCACCACATAGGCCACCAGCCGCTTCTCGCCGGCGCCATCCTGTTGCGCCACCACCACCGCCCCGCGCACCATCGGGTGCCCGACAAGCCGTGCCGCGATCTCGCCCGGCTCGATGCGGAAGCCGCGGATCTTCACCTGCTCGTCGTTGCGGCCCAAAAACTCAAGATTGCCGTCCGGCAGATAGCGCGCCAGATCGCCAGTCCGGTACAGCCGGTCGCCGTCCACAAAGGGACTGGCGATGAACCGCTCCGCCGTCAGCTCCGGCCGGTTCAGATAACCGCGCGCAACACCCGCCCCGCCAATGTAAAGCTCACCAGACGCCCCAAACGGAACAGGCGCACCATGACCGTCGAGAAGGTACACCCGCGTGTTCGCAATCGGACGGCCGATATGCGGCACAGCGTTGTCGCTGAAGAGCCGTCCCGAGGTCGCCACCACCGTCCCTTCGGTAGAGCCGTAGTTGTTTATGAGCTTGAGAGCCGCTGGTAGAGACGCAGGCACACGCTGGAGACGATCCCCGCCAACAAGCAAGTACTCCAATCTGGAATTGATGAGCTCATCTTCCAGCGCGAGTGTAGCCAGTGGCGTGATCAAAAAAGCAACGTCCAGCGATTGATCTCGCCACCATTGCAGCAGACGCAAGGAATCTCCTGCTGCCGCTCTGGGCGGCAGCTGCAATGTGCTGCGGTTACATAACGCAGACCATAGCTCCCACGTACTGGCATCGAATGCTAGTCCAGCCGTGAGTGCGCAGCAGGATTCTGGTTGCCGACAAAACGCTTGCACATGCCATGCTATGAGATTGACCAGGCCGCGGTTCTCGACCATGACGCCTTTTGGGGTGCCGGTTGAGCCTGAGGTGTAGATCACATAGGCGAGGTGGCGCAAACAGAGGCGATTCGCAGGCTGGTCGAGTTGGGGCTTAAGGCGAAGGTGAAATAGCTTGTGTAGCAACTACGACTGCTTGATATCGAGTCGACGGGATCTAACGCTGCCCGAAATAGAGCGGCGAAGTCAGGGACCAGAAGGCGACCTCACCAGTAGGGCGATTCTAGCGCAAAGGGGGCCTGAACTGGACCCGCGGAGCGGGACCGCTTGAACCGGTTTGTTAGTTGGAAACTGACCGCTCCTGATCCCTTTCTATCACGCTGCCAGAGACTCTGTCTGCTGCAGCTGCTGTGGGCATGTGGTCAACGCGTCAGCGTTGTCCACCATGTCCACAGCCTTCGCTGCCTGCATCCGTTCGCGCCAGACCGCCATCGGAGTGCGATAGCCGTGCGCCTGATGAAGGCGACGATCGTTGTAGAAGGCGATCCAGCTCGCGACCCCTGCCTTGGCCTCGCGGCCGTCGGTATAGTCCTTGAGATATATGTCCTCATGCTTGAGCGACCGCCACAGCCGCTCGATGAAGACGTTGTCCATCCAACGACCGCGGCCATCCATGGAGATCTTGATCTTTGCGGCCGCCAGCGCGCCGGTGAAGGCCACGCTGGTG
>NZ_PTFE01000090.1:0-32246 GCF_002936975.1 Bradyrhizobium sp. AC87j1 | reverse complement strand
GTCATTCCGGGGCGCCGCAATAGCGGCGAACCCGGAATCTCGAACTGCTTGATTCCGGGTTCGCTCGTTTCGCGAGCGGGTCCGGAATGACGAGCCAAACAAACAGGAACCTCCAATGAACGCGAAGCCCGGCTTCACCGATTACATCGTCAAGGACATTTCGCTCGCCGATTTCGGCCGCAAGGAGCTCTCGCTCGCCGAGACCGAGATGCCCGGCCTGATGGCCACCCGCGAAGAGTACGGCCCGAAGCAGCCGCTGAAGGGCGCGCGCATCGCCGGCTCGCTGCACATGACGATCCAGACCGGCGTGCTGATCGAGACGCTGGCAGCACTCGGCGCCGACATTCGCTGGGTCTCCTGCAACATCTATTCGACGCAGGACCACGCTGCCGCCGCGATCGCAGCCGCCGGCATTCCCGTCTTCGCCGTCAAGGGCGAGACGCTGACCGAGTACTGGGATTACACCGCAAAACTGTTCGACTGGCACGGCGGCGGTCACCCGAACATGATCCTCGATGACGGCGGCGACGCCACCATGTACGTCCATCTCGGTCTGCGCGCCGAGAACGGCGACGCTGCGTTCCTGGACAAGCCGGGTTCGGAAGAAGAGGAAGTCTTCTTCGCGCTGCTGAAGAAGCAGCTCAAGGACAAGCCCAAAGGCTACTTCGCCGAGATCGCCAAGAGCATCAAGGGCGTGTCCGAAGAGACCACCACGGGCGTGCATCGTCTCTATGACATGCAGAAGGCCGGCACGCTGCTGTGGCCCGCCATCAACGTCAACGACAGCGTCACCAAGTCGAAGTTCGACAATCTCTATGGCTGTCGTGAATCGCTGGTCGACGGCATCCGCCGCGGCACCGACGTGATGATGTCGGGCAAGGTCGCGATGGTCGCCGGCTTCGGCGACGTCGGCAAGGGTTCGGCCGCCTCGCTGCGCCAGGCCGGTTGCCGCGTGATGGTGTCGGAAGTCGATCCGATCTGCGCGCTGCAGGCCGCGATGGAAGGCTACGAAGTCGTGACCATGGAAGACGCAGCTCCCCGCGCCGACATCTTTGTCACCGCGACCGGCAACAAGGACATCATCACCATCGAGCACATGCGCGCGATGAAGGATCGCGCCATCGTCTGCAACATCGGTCACTTCGATAACGAGATCCAGATCGCGGGTCTGCGTAACCTGAAGTGGACCAACATCAAGCCGCAGGTCGACGAGATCGAATTCCCCGACAAGCACCGCATCATCATGCTGTCGGAAGGCCGCCTCGTGAATCTCGGCAACGCGATGGGCCATCCGTCCTTCGTGATGTCGGCCTCCTTCACCAACCAGACGCTGGCGCAGATCGAGCTGTTCGCCAACAACAAGGACGGCAAGTACAAGAAGGAAGTCTACGTGCTGCCGAAGTCGCTCGACGAGAAGGTCGCGCGCCTGCACCTCGCCAAGATCGGCGTCAAGCTCACCGAGCTGCGCAAGGACCAGGCCGACTACATCGGGGTCAAGCAGGAAGGCCCGTACAAGTCGGACCACTACCGCTACTGAGACGCAGCGCCCGTCAAGAACGCACGAAGCCCCGGAGCAATCCGGGGCTTTTTTTGGGGCCTCACGCTGTTGTCGGTCACGCGACCGGAGGACCTCCAGGCTTGCGCGCAAGGACCAGCATGGCTGAAGTCTTTGCACCGAGCGTGCGACGAAGCAGATCAAAACCTGTTACCGCCATCAACGGGAGGCGTGATTTCATCGGATTGAACCATTCCGCAAGCTTTGGCATCGGCAGAACCGTGTTGTAGCGGAGGCCATGGCGGAACGAATGAAGCCAGAAGGAATGTCCGGTCTGGTAGAAAATGCCCGCTGGCTCCAGTCCGGCCTTCTCGACCGCCCGCCCGATGCTCTTGTCGTTGAAGAGGGTCCAATGCCGGGGAATATGAAGTCCGCCCCACCAGCCATTGGAGAAGAGCCGCCGGTCGATCGAGTCGGTATTCGGAGTCTCCAGCGCAAGGATTCCACCGGGAGCAAGCCACTCAGTCAATTTGCGCATCACGGCGATCGGATCTTCTACATGTTCGATCACATGAAACATCGTGATGAGATCAATCGTGCCCGGTTCGATCTCGGTGCAATCCTCGACGCGTCCCGCCCAAACCCTGAACCCGTCACTCTGAAGCTTGGGCAGCGCCGGCGAGGGCAAGTCCATGCCATAGATGCGGTCCCGCGACATCCCCTGTTCCGCGAACTGGTAGAGATAGCGGCCATCGCCGCAACCGACGTCCAGATAGCTGGTCGGTTTCTTCCCCATCCGCTTGGTGATTCCGGCAAGCTTGATGCGATCGAGCATCGCCTTGCCTTTGAGAATGAAGGCCGGCAGCTTTTCCGACATGTCGTAGGCATAGTAGGTCGGCGGATAGATGGTGGACAGCTCACCGTTCGCCGGTCGCGGATCGATCCAGACCGCTTCACACTCGGTGCACTGGAAAAAGGTCCAAAGATTGCGGCACGTCTCGATTTCATAATCGAACCCGTGCGCATATTCGCGCCGATGATCGGACCCACAAACGGGACAATGACTGACGCGCACCGTCTCGATCAGTGGTGCGTTCGCATTGTAGTTCGGCGGAAGACCAATGCCTCGCTCAAGCATGGGATTGCTCGGGCATGACAATTGCGGCGTTGCTCCGCCGCCAATTGGCATACGAGATCAAATAGCCGACATACGATTTTCGCCACACAAGCCGCGTGTCGCCTTTCCTTGCGATCTCCGAGGCGCGTATCAGACGATCAGCCTCGGGCAGGTTGTAGTACGGGATGCTCGGCCAAAGATGGTGGGCCATATGATAGTTCATGTTGTGAGGGGCGAAGAACAGCTTCTCGAACCAATTGCTCTCGTAGGTGATCAATCGCATCGAGCTGTCTGCGTCTTCATCGGCGATCATCATCGAATGCTCGCAGAATACGCGCACGAGATCGGCGCGATAGGCAAGGGCGTAGGTTGGCGCAAGCCAGAGGCACGGATAAGCCCACGCTCCGATCGAATAGCTCAGGCCACCAATCAGAACGAGTTGCCAGGCGGCCAGAAGAAGGATGTCTCGGAGTCGATAGCGCTCGGAGGGTTCGATAGGACTAGCAACGGACTGGGGCGATCGTTTGAAAAACACATTCCTGACGGCCGTCACAAGCGGACTGACGCCACTTAGGAATGCCATGAAGGGGATGACCACATCCTTGCCCTCGTGCACATATTTGAAACGATCGGGGTCGTCCGCGAGGCACGTTGAATGATGGTGCGTCATGTGGTTGCGACGATTGATCCGCGTGATCGCGCCGATCGAGGCGGTCATCGTCAGATCATTCCAGAGATCATTGAGGGTGACCGATCGAAAGAGTCTGCGATGAAGCCCATCATGCATGATGATGTAGAGGCCATAGAAATTCACACCGACGACGAAGAAGGCGAGGACGACTGTGGCAAAGCTTGGCCACAGCGCGACCATCGTCCAGGCCGCCACGATCAATGTCCAGTGGACCACCGTCGCCAAGACGGGAACCCACGGTCTTATCTCATTGAGCCGTCTGAGATCTGACGGCGTGATCAGATTAGCGCGAAACGGCGAATAGGCCTGGACCGACATTTCACGGTGCTCCCAGCGCAGGTCGTTCAAGCGGTCGAAGTACTACCCGCAATGGAAGCGAATATAAAGTAGTTCTACTCGCAAAAGATCGACTCGATCGCCGGATTGGTCTGTCGTTTACCGTGGATCCACGTTCGATCGAGCCGCTCCGCGGTCGGAGCCGGTTCCGAGCGAGCCAATGCCTTGGAGCCGTGCGCGGGGCGACGTCGTTGGCGCGTGGGGAATGCGCGTGGACCAACAAGAAGACCAAAAAGGTCGCGAAGACGCCGAAGTTCGAGTTCTGGCGCTTCCAGGACAGGAAGGCGGTGAATTCCACGAGTATTTCGACACCACCTGTGCCTCCAGTGTGGCCATCTCCTGACGGTTGCAATTCGGCGCGGCGCTGCCCATGCTGTGCCCAGGGAGAGCGCCATGGCCGAAGCCGCAGAACATGTCGACGTCATCATCGTCGGTGCCGGCCTGTCAGGCATCGGCGCGGGCTATCACTTGCAGACCAAGTGCCCGACCAAGAGCTACGTCATCCTGGAGGGGCGCGACTGCATCGGCGGCACCTGGGACCTGTTCCGCTATCCCGGCATCCGCTCCGACAGCGACATGTTCACGCTCGGCTATTCGTTCAAGCCGTGGACCGATCCGAAGGCGATCGCGGATGGGCCGCAGATCTTGAACTATGTGCGCGAGACCGCAGCCGAGAACGGCATCGAGAAGCACATCCGTTTCCGCCATGGCGTCAAGCGGGCTTCGTGGTCGACGCCGGACGCACGCTGGACCATTGAGGCCGAGCGCATCACGGGCGAGGGCGCCACCGAGCTGGTGTGCTTCACCTGCAATTTCCTGTTCATGTGCTCGGGCTATTACAAATACGAGGCGGGCTATACGCCGGAGTTCAGGGGCGCCGCTGATTTCGCCGGCCGCATCGTCCATCCGCAGAAATGGACCGAGGACATCGACTACGCGGGCAAGCGCGTCGTGGTGATCGGCTCGGGCGCGACCGCGGTGACGCTGGTTCCGGAGCTCGCCAAGAAGGCGGCGCAGGTCACCATGCTGCAGCGCTCGCCGACCTACGTGGTGTCGCGCCCGGCGCAGGATCCCGTCGCCAACAAGATCCGCCGTAATCTGCCGACGCAGCTTGCCTATCATGTCATCCGCTGGCGCAACGTGATGTGGGGGATGTTCTTCTTCCAGCTCAGCCGGCGGCGGCCTGCGAAGGTCAAGGAGCTCGTCCTCAAGGGCGTGCAGATGGCGCTTGGCCCCGACTACGACGTCGCCACCCATTTCACGCCGCGCTACAATCCCTGGGACCAGCGGCTCTGCCTCGTGCCTGATGGCGATCTGTTCAAGGCGATCCGCGAGCAGCGCGCCTCCGTCGTCACGAGCGAGATCGACACGTTCACGCGCGACGGCATTCAACTGAAGGATGGCAGCGAACTTGCGGCCGACATCATCGTGACGGCGACCGGGCTGGTGCTCCAGGTCGTCGGCGGTCTCGACGTCAGTGTCGACGGCCGTGCCGTCGATTTCGCCAATACGCTGACCTACAAGGGCATGATGTATGCGGACGTGCCCAACATGGCCTCCGCCTTCGGCTACACCAATGCGTCCTGGACGCTGAAATGCGACCTCACCTGCGAATATGTCTGCCGGCTCATCAACTATATGGACCGGCACAATTTCCGGCAGTGCATGCCGCATAATGACGACCCCGAGATCACCGCGCAGCCGTCGCTGGACTTCACCTCGGGCTATGTGCAGCGCTCGGTGGCCAAGATGCCGAAGCAGGGCTCGAAGCAGCCGTGGCGGCTGTACCAGAACTACGCGCTCGACATCGTCTCCCTGCGCTTCGGCCGGATCGACGACGGCGTGATGCGATATTCCTGAACGCGCCGCCGCCTGTGGTTATGCCTTGCGTGTGGCAAGTGCCAGTGCAAGGTCGATCGCGAGCGCCAGTACCACCGCGCCGCCGCCGAGTCCGAACAGCACCAGATAATCGCCGCCGGTCTGCGCGTAGATCCAGGAGAAGCCGTAAGCGGCCGCGGCCTGGAACAGTGCAAAGCTGGTGGTGGCATGGCTCCAGGTCGCGCGCTGCTGCTCGGCAGAGTGCGGAACGAGTTCATGGATACGTCCGAGCACCAGTGGCACGATGCCGGGCGTGAAGCCGCCGACCACGAGGCTCGATACGATCAGCGAAAGAGGTGCGGTACTGACAGTCGGCAGCAGCACGGCGGCCGCCTCGATCAGAAAGGCCGCGCGCAACGTCGGACCGAACCCGGCGCGGTCACCGAGATGGCCGGTGATGAGCGGACCGACGATGGCGCCGAGACCGTACAGCACCCAATAGCGCGATCCCGCGGCAATGCCCTGGCCGAGGCCGCGCGCCACGAAATCGACGATGAAGACCATGTGCGGCACCAATGCCACCGCGTTGAGACCGTACTGGATCAGCAGCGCGCGGGCGATAGCCGAGATTTGACGGGGCCTGGTTTGAGAAAGCGGAGTGCTGTTCGCTTCGGCGGGCCAGTTCCACCAGCTCGCGAGCGTGAGCAGGGCGGAGAGCACGCCGAGACCATGCCAGCTCTGCTGCAATCCCTGTTGCAGCAGCAGTGGCACCAGCGTGCCCGATGCGGCGACGCCGAGGCCGACGCCGGCGAAGATCACGCCGCCGACGATGCCACGCCTTGCGGCTGAGGTGTGCGGCAGAATGACGGAGGCCGCCAGCACCATGATGATTCCGCCGGTGAGGCCGGAGAGGAAGCGCCAGGCGAAGAACCACGTGAACGACACCGGCGATGAGCTGGCGAAGAAGGAGAGGGTCGCAAGCAGCATCATCGCCCGCAACGCGCGAACCGCGCCGATGCGGCTGGCGGCACTCCGTGCCGCGAGCGCGCCCGCGAGATAACCGGCGAGGTTCGCAGCACCGAGATAGACGACGTCCGATGCGCTGAACCATTTTGCCGCGATCAGGGCCGGGATCAGCGGCGTGTAGGAAAAGCGGGCGAGGCCGAGTCCGACCAGCGAAGCGGACAATCCCGCCACCGCATATTGCCAGGTCCGCTGCGAGGAATGTTGCTTTGACGAGGTCTCTCGTGAGGCCGATGCCGCCTTCGGATGCGGCCGAGCCCCGGCGTGTGGTTTCAGATCTGCGTTGGTCATGTCACCCTCGTGCGCGCGATCGCGTGCGGATCATCCTGTCTGGGCGGCGCGGCGGCGCCGGAACTCCGGCACGGGCAGGCCGCCCCAGCCCCAATTGTCGGTGTCGACTTCCTCGATCACGACGAAGGTCGAATCGAGCGGCTTGCCGAGCACGTCGAGCAGCAGCTGGCTCGACCCCTTGATCAGCGCGGCTTTCTCCTCCGCGGTGAGCGACGCCGCCCCCGGCGCCGTTCCTTCGCGAGTCACTTGAATGGTGACGATGGGCATTGTGGCACTCCTCCCACGCTCAGTGGCCGGCGCTCTGGCCGCCGTCGACATGCAGGATCTCGCCGGTGACGAAGGAGGCGCCCTCGAGATAGAGGACGGCACCGACGATGTCGGACATCTCACCCATGTGACCGACCGGGTGCAGCGCGCTGAGCTGGGCATGGGTCGCGGCCGGGTGCATCGGCGACTTGATGATCCCTGGCGAGACCGCATTCACGCGAATGCCGCGCCTGGCATATTCGATTGCAAGCGACTTGGTCGCGGCGTTGAGGCCGCCCTTGCTCAGCGAGGCTAGCACCGAGAGGATGTTGGAATTGGCTTGATCGGTCAGCGTGGTCGTGATCTGGACGACGTGGCCCGAACCCTGCTTCTCCATCTCGGCGATGGCGAGCTGCGTGATGTGGAAGAAGCCCGCGACATTGGTGCCCATCACCGCCGCGTAATCCTCGGCCGTGTACTGCGTGAACGGCTTTGCGACGAAGATGCCGGCATTGTTGACCAGCGTGTCGACGCGCCCGAAGCGGGCGACGGCCTGCGAAACCACACGCTCGGCGGTGCTCCGCTCAGTGATGTCGCCCGCCACGGCGAGGACGTCGTCGTCACCCGACGGCTTGATGGAGCGTGCGGTTGCGACGACGCGGTAGTTGCGATCGCGAAAACCCTGGACCAGGGCGGCGCCGATGCCCTGCGAAGCACCGGTGATGATGGCGACTTTCTGCTCGATACCCATAACGGGCTCCTGTTGTTGGCCTTGAGAACCTGCGCCAGCACTCGGCTGGCTTGGGTGGTGAGGTACGCCGGGGTAGCCCGGCTGCGAATACACGCCGTCCGGCAGACACTCTTTCGCGGCGCGAACGAATGCCGGGTCGGCGCCTGCCGACGGTTGTCGCCGCGGAGGGGAACGCCTAGCCTGCGGCCGGAATCTGAGGGGGCGGCGGGAAGGCATGGATCGTCTGGATGCGATGAAAGTGTTCGTCCTTGCAGTGGACGAGGGCAGCCTGGCCGCCGCCGGCCGCAAGCTCGGCCGCTCGCCGGCGGCGGTGAGCCGCGCCATCGCTTTTCTCGAGGAGCGGGTCGGCGCTGAGCTGCTGCACCGGACGACGCGCTCGATCAAGCTCAGCGAGGAGGGCGAGCGCTATGTTGCGATCTGCCGCCGCGTGCTCACCGAGCTGGAGGAGGCCGACGACATCGCGGCCGGACCGCGCTCGGCGCCGCGCGGCCTGCTCACGATCACCGCTCCGGTGGTGTCGGGCGAGATGGTGCTGCGGCCGATCCTGGATGCGTTTCTCGATGCCTGTCCGACGGTGTCGGCCAAGCTGTTGCTGTTCGATCGCGCGGTCAATCTGATCGAGGAGGGTATCGACATCGCGCTTCGCATTGGCCCCCTCGCGGATTCGGCGATGGTGGCAATGCGGGTCGGCGAGATCAGCCGCGTGGTCGTGGCAGCCCCGCGCTATCTGAAGCAGCATCCCCGCATCACCGAGCCCGGCGATCTCGCCAAGCATCAGATCGTGGCGATGGCCCATCTGCCCAATTCCTGGACCTTCGCGCCGCAGGCCGGTGGGTCGGTGCCGCGTACGGTCCAGTTCACGCCGCGTCTCATCGTCAACAGCACCTACGCGGCCGTAGCCTCCGCCGTTGCCGGCCGCGGCGTCGCGCGGATGTATTCGTACCAGGTGGCCGAGGAGGTTGCGCGCGGCGAGCTCGAGATCGTGCTGGCCGCCGAGAAGGATCCGGAGATGCCTGCGCACCTGATCTGCCCGCAGGGCCGGCTCTCGGTGCCGAAGGTGCGGGCCTTCACCGACTTTGCCGTGCCGCGGCTGAAAAAGCACTTTGCGCAGCTCAAGAAGAGCGTCGCTGCACGCTGAGCATCGCTGCCGCCAATGCGTTGTTTTGCGTATTCGGTGGTCGGGGTGAATCGGCCACTCTGTCCAAACGGTTAACGCCGGATTAACCGCGGACTCCTAGCCTGTCTCGGCCGGGGTTACTCGCAAGGCCGAGGTGAGCCTAATGGAAGCCCAGAAGATCGCGGTCGACGCCGTCGTCGCGCTGACCGATTGCGACCGCAGCGCTGTCGTTGCCTTTATCCGCCAGCTCTATCTCGCCGGGGTGACCGACCCCAAACGTCTGACCTTCAAAGGTCTGCAGGCGCTCTCGCGGGCGTGATTGGTTGGTTTCGGCGTAACGGCGCTGATCCTCGGCCTCATCGTCTTCGGTACCACATTAAGTGTGGCACGATCCGTTGGCGGATTACGCTACACCCATCCGACCTACGATTTCTGCGGTGATCCCGCGCGTGTCTAGTGATGGTGTTTGTGCCCTGCGGAGCTATCAGGATGCTGATAGCCTCGCAGCTCGGCGTATCTTTGCATTTGGCTCTGATTGAGCAAGGCCGCAGTCGACACGTGATATTTGAGGTGGCTCTCGCGGAGCCGGCCCTGCGTTTCCGAAATGGCGACGATGGTCGCCTTGAGCGACTCCGGCGTCACGGCGCGGGCAGAGAACAGGTTGTCCAACTCCCTCTCTTGCTCCACGAGCTTGTTGCCCAGCGGGACCGTCTCTTGCTTCATCGAATCGAAGAGGGTCTGAATCTCGGCGCGCTGATCCGCGGTCAGTTCGAGGCGATCACCGAGCTCGAGAACGTGACTGGGACCGGGATATCCATTCAGTTCAGCGGCAAGCGCCAGGCCCATACCGCGTCCGCTCTGGAGATCGTCGACCTGCTGGTGCGACAGCGCCTTGATGGGACGCTGTTCGAGGCCGGCATAGGGCTTGCTGGACTGAGCGCTGGCAGCGTTGCAGGTGACGACAAGCGTGGCCGCAAGGAGAAGGCGTCTCATGAGTCTGGCTCCATGAAATCAGTGCCGGCCGGTCGATCTCCGCCGGGGTGCTCTCGAAGTCCATATCTTGCTGGAAGGTCTGTCCCATGGCAACAAAGCTTGCCGTGATCGAGTAGCCGAAGATGGAGCAGGTGATGGCCCTCTTGCCGACGGCCGACAGCGAGACGAAGCAATTCTTCCTGGGGTGGCTGGAAACCTTCGCCGGTTACGTCCGCGAGGTCGACTACGCCTCGGCGCGGCCGCTCTTCCATCCGGATGTGCTTGCCTTCGGCACGCATAACGATGTTATCCCCGGTCTCGATCAGTGGGTCTCGACGCAATGGGACAACGTGTGGCCGAAGACGACGGACTTCCGTTTCGTGCTCGATCAGACCTCGGTCCTGGCATCTCGCGACGGCACGATGGCCACGGTGATCGCGCCGTGGACGAGCACGGGATATCATCCCGACGGCAGCGCGTTTGCGCGCCCCGGCCGGACGACGATGGTGTTCACGTGGAACGGTGACGGGTGGCTGTGTGCCCATTCGCACATGTCGCTCAATCGCGGTGTGCCGCAGGTGAGCCACGCCAATCGTCCGGTGAAGGCCTGGTAGAAAACGCGAAAGGCCCCGGATGCGACCGGGGCCTTGATTTTGATACGTAGGGCGGATTAGCGAAGCGTAATCCGCCGTTCGGCAATAACAGCAATCGACAGTGGTAATGGCCGCGCGAAGGTGGCGGATTACGCTTTCGCTAATCCGCCCTACGCTTCGAACTTATTCAGGCTGGCCGATGCTCACCTTCAGCGTGCCGACGCCGTCGACGCCGCATTCGAGCTTGTCGCCGGGTTGGAGCTGGGAGACGCCGGCGGGGGTGCCCGTCATGATGATGTCGCCGGCCGCGAGCTTCACCTGCTGGGAGAGCTGCCAGATGATCTCGGGCACGTTCCAGATCAGCTCGGCGAGGTCGCCCTTCTGAGCCTCCTTGCCGTTGACCGTGAGCCAGATCTTGCCCTTGGCGGGATGGCCGATCTTGGAGGCCGGCTGAATCGCGGAGCACGGAGCGGAGCTGTCGAACGACTTGCCGATCTCCCAGGGACGCTCCTTCTTGCGCGAGGCGATCTGGAGGTCGCGGCGGGTGAGATCGATGCCGACGGCGTAGCCATAGACGTGATCCAGCGCCTTGTCGGCGGGGATGTTCAGGCCGCCGCTCTTCATCGCGACGATCAGCTCGACCTCGTGATGCAAATCCTTGGTCAGCGGCGGATAGGGAATGGTGGCGCCGTCCGGCACCAGCATGTCGGCGTGCTTGGCGAAGAAGAACGGCGGAGCGCGCTCGTCATTGCCCATCTCGCGGATGTGCTCGAGATAGTTGCGGCCGACGCACCAGATGCGGCGCACCGGATAACGGCCGCTTTCGCCGACGACGGGAAGCGAAGCCTGGGGCGGAAGCGGGATGACGTAGGAGGCGGCGTTCATGCGGGTCTCGCTGCTCTTGAGGTGAAGTGGAATTCTATGCGGTTGCGCTGATCGGCGCCAGAGCGCCGGCATCGTAGTGTTGCAGGCGGAAGAACGAGGCATAGCGGCCGCCGCGGCGGAGCAACTCGTCATGCCGCCCCTGCTCGACGATCTCGCCGCCCTCGATCACCAGGATCGCGTCGGCATGCATGATGGTGTGCAGGCGATGCGCGATCACGATGGTGGTGCGGTTCTGGCAGAGATGCTCGATCGCCTCCTGCACCTGCCGCTCGGATTCGGAATCGAGCGCGGCGGTGGCTTCGTCCAGCAGGATGATCGGTGCGTTCTTGATCAGCGCGCGCGCCACGGCGATGCGCTGGCGCTGGCCGCCTGAAAGCTGCGTGCCGTGCTCGCCGACCGGTGTGTCGTAGCCAAGCGGGAAGCCCATGATGAAATCATGCGCGCAAGCCGCTTTCGCCGCCTCGGTGATCTCCTCCTCGCTCGCGCCGGGCCGGCCGAAAGCGATGTTGTTGCGGATGGTGTCGCGGAACAGATAGACGTCCTGCCCGACATAGGCGGTCTGCGCCCGCAGCGATTTGCGAGAGATTGCGCCGATCGACTGGCCGTCGATCACGATGTCGCCTTGCGTCACCTCATAGAAGCGCAGCAGCAGCGCCAGCACGGTCGACTTGCCGCCGCCGGAGGGCCCGACCAGCGCGGTGACCTTGCCGGGCTCCGCCACGAAGCTCATCCGGTTGAGCACGGTCTCATTGGCGCGATAGGAGAAGCTGACATCGCGCAGCTCGATCCGGGCGTCGGAGAGCTTCAGCGCCGGCTTGTCGTCGTCGGAGTGCTCGCTCGCCGGGCTGTCGACCACTTCGAGCAGCATGCGCGCGCCGACGAGCTGGCTGTTCAAATCGATGTTGAGCCGCGCCAGCCGCTTAGCGGGCTCGGTCGCCATCAGGAAGGCGGTCATGAAGGAAAAGAACGCGCCCGGCGTGGCGTTGAGCGCGACCACGCTGTAGCCGCCATAGAGCAGGCAGCCGGCTACCGCGAATCCGCCGAGCATCTCCATCAGCGGGTTGGAGCGGTTGGCGACGCGCGCCATCTTGTTGGCGTTGCGCTCGACGATGGCGATGTTCTCGTCGATGCGGCTCTGCATCGTGTCTTCGAGCGTGAACGCCTTCACCGTGCGGATGCCTTGCAGCGATTCCTGCATGGTCTCCATGATGTCGGCGGTGCCGGTGAACTGGTTGTAGGCGAGGCCCTTGATGCGCTTGACCAGCTTGCGCAGCACCAGCATCGCCGGCGGCACCACGACGAGGCCGATGAACGACATCACCGGGTCCTGCCACACCATCACGCCGATCATGGCGAGCAGCATCATGAGGTCGCGCCCGACGGCGTTGACCAGCATGTTGAGCACGTCGGTGATCGATTTTGCGCCGGCCGTCAGCCGCGCCAGGAATTCAGACGAATGCCGCTCGGAGAAGAAGCCGACGCTCTCGCGCATCAGTTTTGCAAACAGCTGGCGCTGGTTGGTAGCGAGGATGGCGTTGCTGATCTTGGTCAGGATCACCATGTGGCCGTAGGTCGCCACGCCCTTGATGAAGAGCAGGATCACTGTGATCCCGGAAAACATCGCGATGCCCGGGATGTTCTTGTCGACATAGGCCTGGTTGATGACCTGGCCGAGCACATAGGTCGCGCCTGCCGTTGCACCCGCGGCGACCGCCATCAGCGCGAAGGCGACGAGGTAGCGCCGCCAATAGACGACCCCCTGTTCCGTGACCAGGCGGCGAATCAGGACCGCTGCCGCATAGGGATCGTCGGTGATTTTCTTTGGAAACTGAGCCATCCGGTGTCCATTGACGGCGCAGGAAAGCCTGCCCGCACGTCAGGGATCGAATGGCCTCTGTGCCCGCTCAAGCGGGGTTTTTCAAGCCCAATTAAGGGCTTGCGCTCAGATGGAATCTAGGCCGAGGCGGCGTGGCGGAGCTCGCCATGGCGCTCGTGGAACAGCTTGTCCTCCCACGCCAAAGCGTGGGCCGCGATGGTCTCGAGGTTCTCGTATTGCGGCTTCCAGTCCAGCAGGCCGCGGATGCGGCTGGTGTCGGCGACCATGGTCATGATGTCGCCCGGCCGGCGCGGGGCGTATTGCACGGCGAAGCTGCGGCCCGAGACCCGGCGCACGGCGTCGATTGTTTCCAGCACCGAATAGCCGCGGCCATAGCCGCAATTCAGCGTCGTCGAGGCGCCGCCGTTGCGCAAATAGGCCAGCGCCGAACGATGCGCCTGCGAGAGATCCGTGACGTGGATGAAGTCGCGGATGCAGCTGCCGTCGGGGGTCGGATAATCGGTGCCGAACACGTCGATCTTGGCGCGCTGGCCGGTCGCGGCCTCGACCGCGATCTTGAGCAGATGCGTGGCGCCGACGGTGGCAAGGCCAATGCGCGCCTGCGGATCGGCGCCGGCGACGTTGAAATAGCGCAGGGTGACGTATTGCATGCCGTAGGCGGCGGCGACGTCGTGCAGCATGATCTCGGTCATCAGCTTCGACGAGCCGTAAGGCGACAGCGGCCGCGTCGGCGCGTGCTCGGGCACGGGCACCTGGTCCGGATTGCCGTAGACGGCGGCGGTCGAGGAAAAGATGAAGCGCCCGATGCCGCGCTTGACCGCGACATTGAGCAGGTTGCGGGCGGTCGTGAAATTATTGCGGTAGTAGCCAAGCGGATCGCGCATCGAATCCGGCACGACGACGGAGCCCGCGAAATGGATGATGCTCTCGATGTTGTGCTGCGCGATCACGCCTTCGAGCAGGTTCTCGTCGCCGGCATCGCCGATGAACAGCGGCACGCCCTCAGGCAGATAGGCGGAAAAACCAGTCGAGAGATCGTCGATCACGACGACGTCCTCGCCGGCTTCCGCCAGCGCGAGGACCGTGTGACTTCCGATATAGCCGGCGCCGCCGGTGACTAGCACAGTCATGATCTCACCCGTCTTCGATCAACGCGCAAAACTAGCGCTTGCGTGGTGAAGAGGGGGTATCGGCGCGGCTGAACTGGTCACTATGCTTAATGTTGCGTATAGGGACTTTGCGAAACGGAGCATGACGTGGCCAATTCCCCCGGCGATCTCGAAGTGATCGTGCCAAATCTGCACAGGCGCTATTCCGGGGTCACCGCGACCAACCGGATGGTGGCGCCGCGGCTGGCGAAACTGTACCGCGCCGCCTGGTTCGGCTCGCATGCGCCCGCTGGGATTGCGCGGCTGAGCGTTGCCGATTTCCTGAAGCTATGGCGCCGCAAGGCGCCGCTGATCTGGCATGCGCGGCGCAACAACGAGATGATCGCGGGCGTCGCGCTGCGCGCGTTCGGCTGGCCGTTGAAACTCGTGTTCACCTCGGCGGCGCAGCGGCACCACAGCTGGATTACGCGCTGGCTGATCCGGCGCATGGACGCGATCATCGCGACATCAGATCTCTCGGCTTCGTTCCTGAAAGTGCAGGCGACCGTGATCCCGCATGGCGTCGACACCGACATCTATGCGCCGCCGACCGACCGCGCTGCTGCGTTCACGGAGGCCGCGCTGCCCGGCCGTTACGCCATCGGCTGCTTCGGACGTGTGCGCGCGCAGAAGGGCACCGATTTGTTCGTCGACGCGATGTGCCGCCTGTTGCCGCGCTATCCCGATTTCACCGCCGTGATCGTTGGTCAGGTCACGGCCGAGCAGACGCCCTTTGCGAACGAGCTGAAAAAGCAGATCGAAGCGGCCGGCCTGCAATCGCGCATCGTCATCACCGGCGAACTGCCGATCGAAGCGGTGCAGCGCTGGTATCAGCGGCTGACGATCTACGCCTTCACCTCGCGCAACGAGGGTTTTGGGCTGACGCTGATCGAGGCGATGGCGGCCGGCAGCGCGCTCGTCGCCGCACGCGCCGGTGCGGCCGAGCTGGTGGTCGAGGATGGCGTGAGCGGCGTGCTGGTCCCGACCGGCGATGCCAATGCGTTGGCTGCGGCGCTGGAGCCGCTGATGCGCGATGTCGATGCCGCGACGGCGATAGGCGAGAGGGGCCGAGCGCGGGTGCTCGAAAAATTCAGCCTCGATGCGGAAGCGGCGCGGATCGGCCAGGTCTATCGGCCACTGCTTTGAGCGGCCAGTGTCGCGCCGGCAAACAAAAACCGCGAAAACAACCCCATGCACAGTAGCCGCGGCCAGCAAAATCAACGGCTTGGCGGCTGGAGCAATGCGCTGCGGATTTCACGAAGCGCGTTTGACGCATCGGGCAAACATCGGCATGATCGTCAGCGGCGCAGGCGTTGCCGACGCTCACGTCTCCGTCCGCGCCCCAGCCTCACCCAGCACCCGCTGCGCGATCGCCACCACCTCGCGCGCTGCGATATCGCGCATGCAGCGGTGGTCGTTCATCTTGCAGACCGTGCTCTGGCAGGGCTGGCAGGACAGCTCTTCCTTGTCCTGCACCACGGTCGCCGCAAGGCCGTTGAGCGGGGCCCAGAGATAGGGACTGGTCGGGCCGAAGATGCCCATGGTCGGCGTGCCCAGCGCGGCTGCGATGTGCATCAGGCCGGAATCGTTGGAGATGGCGACGCCGGCCGCGGCCATGGCCAGCACGCCGTTGCGCAGATCGTTGCCGGTGAGGTCACGCACGCCCGGGCCGCCCGCCGCGACGATCTCCTGGGCCAGCCCCTTTTCCGCGGGGCCGCCGACCACCCAGACTTCCAGTCCGCGCTCGACAAGCAGCCGGGCGGCCTCCGGATAGTAGGTCCAGCGCTTTGAGGCGCCGACCGAGCCAGGGGCCAGCGCCACCGCGGCGCCGGCGCCGATCCCGTTGGCCTGCCGCCAGCGGACGATATCGTCGGCCGGGACCCGCAATTGCGGCACCGGCCATTCCGCCGGCAGCGGGGCGCCGTCGGGCTGGGCCAGGGCGGCATTCTTGTCGATGAAGCGCGGCAGCTTCTTCTCGCCCCAGCGCCAGCGGTTGAGCAGGCCGAACCGGAATTCGCCGACAAAGCCGACCCGTTCAGGGATACCGGCCAGGGCGGGCGCGATGGCCGCCTTCCAGGTCCGGGGCAGCACCAGGGCCGTGCCGTAGTTCCGCTCGCGCACGAGCTTCCCCAGGGCGAACTGGCGGGCGACGGCGAGGCGGCCGCGCGGCAGGTCCCAGACGATCCCCTCGCGCACGCCGGGCATGTAATCGACCAGCGGGGCGCACAGGGAGGTGGTCAGAAGATCGACCGGCCGGTTGGGCCAGCGCTCCTTCAGGACCCGGACCACGGTGTGATTCCGCACGAAATCACCGATCCACATGTAGGGAATGATCAGAATCGGGCGGGTGTCGCTCCGGTCTGCATCTCCGCTAAGTGTCGAATCTTGGTTCATTCGTTAATGGGGCCGAGGCGATCTGATTGTGGCGGTTCGGTAGCCGCTCCGGGCCGGCAGGTAAAGCCGGCAGACCCCTCAATCCCAAAACCGCTTACACTTTGGCGGCTCATGCGCTACGGCAGGACCGGGCCGCAAAGATCGGGCAGGGATTTCGGAATGTTGCTGGTGACCGGCGGGGCCGGTTTTATCGGGTCGAATGTCGTGGCCGCGCTCAATGACGCGGGCCGCAGCGACGTCGTGGTCTGCGATTTCCTGGGCAACGAGGGCAAGTGGCGGAACCTCGCCAAGCGCCAGCTTGTGGATATTGTCCCGCCGGCCGAGCTGATGGACTGGCTGAAGGGCCGCAAGCTCGACGCCGTGATCCACCTCGGGGCGATTTCTGCGACCACCGCGACCGACGGCGACCTCGTGTTCGAGACCAATTTCCGCCTGTCGATGCGCCTGCTCGACTGGTGCACGGCGGGCGCGGTGCCGTTCATCTACGCCTCCTCGGCGGCGACCTATGGCGACGGTGAGACGGGATTTGACGACGACGCCTCGCTGCCGGCACTGAAAAAACTGCGGCCGATGAATCTCTACGGCTGGAGCAAGCACATGTTCGATCTCGCGGTCGCCGGGCGCGTAGCGAACGGCGATCCGCTTCCGCAGCAATGGGCGGGTCTGAAATTCTTCAACGTGTTCGGTCCTAACGAATATCACAAGGGCTCGATGATGAGCGTGCTGGCGCGCCGCTTCGACGACGTCAAGGCCGGCCGCGTGGTGCAGCTGTTCAAGTCGCATCGCGAGGGCATCGCCGACGGCGATCAGCGCCGCGATTTCATCTATGTCGACGACGTCGTGCGCGTCGTGATGTGGCTGCTGGCGACGCCGTCGGTGTCCGGCATCTTTAATGTCGGAACCGGCAAGGCGCGCAGCTTCAGGGATCTGATGTTGGCGGCCTATGCGGCGCTCGGCACCAGGCCCAACATCGAATATATCGACATGCCCGAGCAGATCCGCGGGGCTTACCAGTATTTCACCCAGAGCAAGGTCGATCGCCTGCACCGCGCCGGCTATAACGGCGGCTTCACGACGCTCGAGGATGCGGTGAAGGCCTATGTCGGGGATTACCTTGACCGGCCCGACCGCTTCCGCTGAGGCCATTTGAACATGCCGACACCCATTCTCGATTTCGACGCCCTCGCGAAGTCCATCTCAGGCCGCACGGTGCTGTGCATCGGCGACATCATGCTGGACGAGTTCGTCTATGGCGAGGTGTCGCGGATCTCGCCGGAAGCGCCGGCGCCCGTCATCGCGGCCCAGCGCAGCGAGATCCATATCGGCGGCGCCGGCAACGTCGCGCGCAATGTCGCCTCGCTGGGCGCGCGCTGCATCTTCGTCGGCCTCGTCGGCGAGGACGCTGCCGGTGCACGGCTCAAGGCGGCGCTGGACGAGCACGCCGGCATCGAAAGCGTGCTGGTGTGCGATCCCTCGCGCCCTACCACGCGAAAAGTCCGCTTCGTCTCCGAACATTTTTCCACGCACATGCTGCGCGCGGACTGGGAGCAGGCGGCGCCTGCTTCCGATTACATCGAGACGAAGCTGATCGAGGCGATCCTTCCGCAGATCGCGCGCGCCGACATCGTGCTGCTCTCGGACTACGCCAAGGGCGTGCTGACCGCGCGCGTCATCCGCCACACCATCGATGCCGCGCGAAAGCTCGGCAAGCCCGTGATCGTCGATCCCAAGAGCCTGAACTGGGCGATCTATCGCGGCGCCACGCTGCTGACGCCCAATCGCAAGGAGTTCTCTGAAGCGACCCGAAGCCGCGCCGAGACGGTGCAGAGCATCGTCGAGGCCAGCGAGGACGTGATGCGGCTCGCCGATTGTGAGGCGATCCTGGTCACCCAGGGCGAGCACGGCATGACGCTGGTGCCGCGCAATGGCGCGGCGGTTCACGTTCCGGCTTTTCCGGTGAAGGTGCGCGACGTCTCCGGCGCCGGTGACACCGTCGCCGCCGCGCTCGCGGTGTCGCTTGCTACAGGCGCGGACTGGGACACGGCGCTGCGCATGGCCAATGCCGCTGCCGCCGTCGCCGTCGGCAAGCAAGGCACCGCCAGTGTGAGCGCGGCCGAGCTGCGCCGAAAGATCCTGCCGCATGCCACTCTGGCGGCCGAGGAGAAGATCGTGCTCGAGCTGGCCGCACTCGATGCGCAGCTCGCCGAATGGAAAACGCAAGGCCAGCGCGTTGGCTTCACCAATGGCTGCTTCGACATCCTGCATCCCGGCCACGTCAAGGTGCTGACCGCGGCGCGCGCCGCCTGCGACCGCCTGATCGTGGGGCTCAACAGCGACGACTCGGTGCGGCGGCTCAAGGGCGCCGAGCGGCCGGTCCAGGACGAGCGGGCGCGTGCCGAGGTGCTCGCCGCGCTCGAAGCCGTCGATCTCGTCGTCATCTTCGATGAGGACACGCCGATCGACCTGATTACCCGGATCAAGCCTGGCGTGCTGGTGAAGGGCGGCGACTACACCCGCGAGCAGGTGGTCGGCCACGAGGTCGTCGAGGCCGCGGGCGGCACCGTCGTGCTGGTCGACATCCTGCAGGGCTTCAGCACGACGGCGCTGGTCCATCGCGCCCGGGGAGGGGGCAAGTGACGGCACTGGCACGCGAGTCGACCGGCGGGATGTTGCTTCGCCGCCTGCGCAGCCCGGCGGCCTGGCGCGAGACGGTCGATATATTTGCGGTCCTGACCGCGGCCTCGCTGCCGTGGTCGACCTCGCTGGCGGGGATCTTCAACGCGCTGATGCTGCTCTGCATGGTGCCGTTTCTCGACGTCCGCGCGTTCCTGCAATCCTTGAAGCGTCCGATCTGCGCGGCCCCGATCGCGCTGGTCCTGCTCGCGCTGGTGGGGACGCTGTGGTCGGACGCGAGCTGGGGCGCCCGCTTCTATGCGGTCAATCCGACCATCAAGCTGCTGGTGCTGCCGGTCCTGCTCTATCATTTCGAGCGCTCGCCGCGCGGCCGCTGGATCTTCATCGCCTTCCTGGTGTCCTGCGCCCTGCTGTCGGTGATGTCCTGGCTGGTTGCCTTCTACCCGAACCTCGCGCTCAAGACCGATCCGGCCGAGCGCGGCATCTTCGTCAAGAATTACATCGACCAGAGCCAGGAATTCGCGCTTTGCGCGGTCGCGCTCGCCTATCCGATCGTGATGCTGCTGCGTGAGAAGCGATACTGGTTCGCCGGGCTGCTGACGGCCCTGGCATTGAGCTTCTTCGTCAACATGACCTTCGTGGTGGTGTCGCGCACCGCGCTCGTCACCGTTCCGATCATGTTCGGTGTGTTCGCGCTGCTTCATCTCAAATGGCGCAGCATCGGGCTCATCTCCGCCACATTGCTCGTCGCCGCTATTCTCGCCTGGCAGGCCTCGCCATATTTGCGCCATACCGCCGAGAGGTTTTCCGACGACTACACGCGCTATGTGGAAAAGGGCGAGCCGACCTCGCTCGGCCTGCGCCTCGAATTCTGGCGGAAGTCGCTCGGCTTCTTCGCCGAGGCGCCGATCAAGGGACACGGCACCGGCTCGACGCGCGGATTGTTCGAACGCGTCGCGACGCCCGCCGGTCAGTACCAGGCGTCCGCCGAGGTGATCGGCAACCCGCATAACCAGACGCTGAACGTTGCCGTGCAATGGGGCGTGATCGGCATTGCCGTTCTCTACGCGATCTGGATATTGCATCTGCGCTTGTTTCGCGGCGACGGCCTTGCCAACTGGATCGGGCTCCTGGTGGTGGTGCAGAACGTCTTCACCTCGCTGTTCAACTCCCATCTGTTCGACTTCCACGAGGGCTGGATGTACGTCATCGGCGTCGGCGTTGCCGGCGGCATGGTGATCCGGGGGCAACAGGCCGAGGCGAAGACGGGGGAAGCCGGTTCCTGAAAGCCCGCGCGGCTGGCAAGTCCTGTCCAGATGGGCTATCAGCGCGGTCAGGTTGCATCTAACTGGGTTTTCATCGGTCGGCGGATGACGCGTCTTTCGCATCTCACCTTGCGCAATTTCCTGATCGCGCTCCACGACCTGCTGGCGACCGCGGCGGCGCTTTTTGCCGCCTTCTATCTGCGATTCGAGGGTGGCGACGGCTTCTTCGACCGCCTGCCGCTGCTGTTCCAGATCCTGCCCTATTTCCTCGCCTTCAGCGTGGTCGTGTTCTTCATCTTCAACCTGACCACGACGAAATGGCGCTTCATCTCGCTGCCGGACGCGCTGAACATCATTCGCGTCGCGACCGTGCTGACGGTCGCCCTGCTGGTGCTCGACTACATCTTCGTCGCCCCCAACGTCCGCGGTGCCTTCTTCCTCGGCAAGGTGACGATCGTCCTCTACTGGTTCCTCGAGATCTCGTTCCTCAGCGCGCTGCGCATGACCTACCGCTACTTCCGCTATACGCGGGTACGGCGTCACGCCAGGGGCGAGGAGGCCGCGCCGACGCTGCTGATCGGCCGCGCCGCGGATGCGGAGGTGCTCCTGCGCGGCATCGAGAGCGGGGCGATCAAGCGCATCTGGCCGGTCGGCGTGCTGTCGCCGTCGAGCTCGGATCGGGGCCAGTTTATCCGCAACGTGCCGGTGCTGGGCGGCATCGACGACGTCGAGGACATCATCGCCGACTTCACCAAGCGCAACAAGCCGATCGCGCGCCTCGTCATGACGCCGTCGGCATTCGAGCCCGAAGCGCGTCCGGAATCGATCCTGATGCGGGCGCGCAAGCTGGGTCTGATCGTCAACCGGATGCCCTCGCTCGAGAGCGGGGATACGCCGCGGCTCACGGCCGTCGCGGTCGAGGACCTCCTGCTGCGGCCGAGCGAGACGATCGACTATGCGCGCCTGGAAGCGCTGATCAACGGCAAGGCGGTGATCGTCACCGGCGGCGGCGGCTCGATCGGGTCCGAGATCTGCGAGCGTGTCGTCGCCTTCGGCGCCGCGCGGCTCCTGATCGTGGAAAACTCCGAGCCCGCGCTTTATGCCATCACGGAAGCGCTCGCCGCGCGAGGCGCGGCCGCCGAGATCGAAGGGCGCATCGCCGACATCCGCGACCGCGAGCGCATCATGCGCCTGATGGCCGGGTTCAAGCCGGACATCGTGTTCCACGCCGCCGCGCTCAAGCACGTGCCGATCCTCGAACGCGACTGGAGCGAGGGCGTCAAGACCAACATCTTCGGCTCGATCAACGTTGCGGATGCCGCCGTTGCCGCCGGCGCCGAAGCCATGGTGATGATTTCGACCGACAAGGCG
The DNA here is from genome assembly GCF_002936975.1 of Bradyrhizobium sp. AC87j1. Classification (NCBI taxonomy): domain Bacteria; kingdom Pseudomonadati; phylum Pseudomonadota; class Alphaproteobacteria; order Hyphomicrobiales; family Nitrobacteraceae; genus Bradyrhizobium; species Bradyrhizobium sp. AC87j1. The sequence continues at coordinate 10,262 of NZ_PTFE01000090.1, read as the reverse complement.
ATCGAGCCGGTGTCGATGCTCGGCCTGACCAAGCGCTTTGCGGAGATGTACTGCCAGGCGCTGGATCACGATCTCGCAGCCGGGGCGCACGGCGCCAAGCCGCCGATGCGGCTGATCTCGGTCCGGTTCGGCAACGTGCTGGCTTCGAACGGCTCGGTGGTGCCGAAATTCAAGGCCCAGATCGAGGCCGGCGGGCCGGTGACGGTGACGCATCCCGATATGGTCCGTTACTTCATGACCATTCGCGAGGCCTGCGATCTCGTCATCACCGCGGCCACGCATGCGCTCGGAACACACCGTCCCGACGTCTCGGTCTACGTGCTCAACATGGGCCAGCCGGTGAAGATCGTCGATCTCGCCGAGCGCATGATCCGCCTTTCCGGGCTGCAGCCCGGCTACGATATCGAGATCGTGTTCACGGGCATGCGGCCGGGCGAGCGCCTGCACGAGATCCTGTTCGCCACCGAGGAGCCGACCCGCGAGATCGGCGTTGCCGGGATCATGGCCGCGCAGCCGAACGAGCCGCCGATGCAGACGCTGCGCAAATGGATCGCGGCGCTGGAGCAGGCGATCGCGCGCGACGATCGCGCCACCATCAGGACCATCCTGAAGGATGCGGTGCCCGAATTCGGGTCGACCGCGGCCTAACCATGCAGCCTCGAGGCAAGATCGTCGTCGCGAGCCAGCATTATCCGCCGGATACCAGCACGACGGCGGCCATCATGGCCGAGATTGCATGCCGTCTCGCCGCCGAGCACGAGGTGGTCGTGCTCTCGGGCTGGCCGGGCGGGTTGCCGGACTTGCAGAGCGGCCCGGGCAAGCCGCGCGTCGTCGCAATCAAGAACCGCATGGCGGGCAAGGCGGCGCTGGTGCGGCGCGGGGTGTCGGAGCTGCTGTTCGCGGCGCGCACGTTCTTCGCCTTGATGCGGGAGCTCAAGGCAGGCGACGTCGTGCTCACCGTCACCGCCCCGTTCATGCTGCCTTACGCAGTGGCAGCGGCAGCCAGGCTCAAGGGCGCACGCTCCGCGCTGATCATGCACGACCTCTTTCCCGACGTGCTGGTGATGGCGGGCCTGCTGAAGCCGGGCTCGTTCATGACGCGGACGATGCGCGCCGCGAACAGCCTGATGTTCCGCGCGCTCAATGCCGTCATCACCATCGGCCGCGACGCTGAGCGGCCGCTGCTGAGCTATGCCGGAATGACGCGGAACAAGATCCGCTTCATCCCGAACTGGGCGACGCTCGTGCCCGCGCCGCGGCCGGTCGATTCGGACAACCCGTTCCGTAAGGCGCTTTCCGCGCGCTTCATCGTCGGCCTGTCGGGCAATCTCGGTTTCACCCACGATCCGGAGATCGTGTTTGAGGCGGCGCGGCTTCTGAAGGACGAGGCCGACATTCACTTCCTACTGTCCGGCTGGGGCATCGGCTTCGAACGGCTGAAGCAGTTGCAGGCGGCGGCGAACCTGCCCAATGTCTCCTTTGTCGGACGGGTCGAGGATGCCGAGCTCGAGGCGTTGCTGGCATCCGCCGATCTCTGGATCATTCCGTACCGGAAGGACGTTGCGGGGGTGTCGGTGCCGAGCCGGTTCTACAATCTGCTGGCGGTCGGCCGTCCCGTGGTGCTGGTGTCCGAGCCGGAGGCCGAGGCGGCCTTGACGGTGGTGGAGAACGGGCTCGGCTGGGTCGTGACGCCGGGCCGCCCGGACCAGCTCGCCGCGGCGATCTGCGGGGCGTCCCGTTCCAACGACGATGCGATGACGGAGCGCGCGGTGAGGACGGCATTGCGATTCGACCGGACGACGGCGATGAACGCCTATGCCGGTGTGATCGACGAATTGTTGCACACCCCGAACCTTTCGGAGCAACGATGAGCGAGAAGAAACCGGTCGTGCTGGTGACGGGAGCGAGCGGCTTCGTCGGCCGTCATGTCGTGCCGGCGCTCCAGCGCGAGGGATGGTCGGTCCGCCGCGCGGTCCGTCGCGCGGAAGGTGCCGACGACGAGGTGGTGATCGAGACGATCGGTCCGGAGACCGCTTGGCAAGCCGCGCTGGAAGGCGTCGACGCAGTCGTTCATCTCGCCGCGCGCGTGCACCACAAGCACGAGGAGCATGCGGTCCAGCTCTACCGCAACGTCAACATCGCCGGCACGCTGCATCTGGCGCGCTGTGCGGCGACGGCCGGCGTGCGCCAGTTCGTCTTCATCAGCACCGTGCTCGTGCACGGCCGTAGCAACGAGGGCCGCGCCCCGTTCAGCGAGAGCGACATCCTGACGCCGCGCGGCCTCTACGGCATGTCCAAGGCTGCGGCCGAAGCGGGCTTGAGGACGCTGGCGCGCGACAACGACATGAAGATCTCGGTGATCCGGCCGCCGCTGGTCTATGGCGCGGGCGCCAAGGGCAATTTTGCGCTGCTGACGCGCGCGGTTCAGCTCGGGTTGCCGCTGCCCGTTGCCGCGATCCGCAACCAACGCGCCTTCCTTGCCGTGCAGAATCTGTCGTCGTTCATCCTGCGCCGGCTCGGCCATCCCGATCCCGCCAGCAATTTCGAGATATTCCTCGTCGCCGACCGGGAGCAGGTCTCGACGCCCGAATTCATCACCCGTCTGGCCCAAGCGTCCGGCAAGAGCCTGCGGCTATTCGGCGTGCCGCCGGGCCTGCTCAGCACGCTGCTCAATGTCATGGGCCGGCAGGATACGCATGACAGCCTGATCGGCTCGCTCGAGCTCAACATCTCCAAGGCGCTCGCGACCGGCTGGCAGCCGCAGGTGTCCCTCGACGAGGGGTTGCGGCTGGCGCTGTCGGCTCAGGATGCCTGAGGGCGGAAGAAGCGCCGCAGCACGAAGGCGACCGCGACCGCGCCTGCGATCAGGGAGACGATCGTGACCGTCGTCGAGCCGGCGCGAACGCTGACGATGGCAAGCAATGCCAGCACGAGATTGAGCGCGAACACCTCGCCGATCACCTGCTTGACCTTAAAGCCGTTGTCGGTGGCGCGCTGATAGAAGTGCGTGCGGTGTGCCGACCAGAATGGTTCGCGCCTGATGATGCGGCGAAACAGCGTGATGGTGGAATCCGCAAGGTAATAGGCCGGCAGCAGCAGCGCCGCGGCGGGCTGTCCGTGCCAGGCGAGCTCGAGCAGGCACCAGCCGAGCAAGAGGCCGATCGGCAGGCTGCCGACATCGCCCAGGAAGACCTTTGCGGCTGGGCGGTTGAACGGCGCAAAGCCGAGCATGGCCCCGCATAGCGCCGTGGCGAGCAGCGCCGCGGATGGCGAGAGGTCGCCATACCATCCGAGCAATCCGAGCGCGGCCGTGACAGGCACCACCTCCGCCACGGTCATCAGGTCGAGCCCGTCCATGAAATTGACGAGGTTCACGAACCAGATGCCGGCGAGCAGGATGAGGCCGCGCTCCAGCGCCAGCGGCAGCGCCGGCACGATGCGTGCGGTCTCCGGTGTCGTGAAAACAACGGCGGCCACGGCTCCCGCCTGCAGCACGAGGCGGAGCAGCACGGGCAGGGGCCGGATGTCGTCGACAAGTCCGACCATCGCGATCACGACGGCGGAGCCGATCAGAGGCAAGGGAACCGCGCCGTACGTCCAGGCCGCCCAGGACGCAGCCACCAGCAGCGTGGCCGCGACAACCGCGATGCCCGCACCCTGCGGGGTTGGTATCTTGTGCGACGAGCGTGCGTTCGGACGCGCCAGTGCATAACGCTGCAGCAGCGGCATGCTGCACCAGGTGATGCAGGCGGAGATCAGTGCAGCCAGCACGGCCGGCGCGAGCGCGAACAGCACCAGCCCGGCCGCAAGGTCCGGACCCGCGACGAGGGTCGTCACTCCGGCACTCCGATCGGCGCCGACCCCTGCGCGGCTTTCTCCGCGCTGAGGATCCAGACCAGGCCGCCGAACGCGCCCACGATGAAGGACACGGCGCCGAACAGCAGCGAGACGTTGACGCCCTCGTTGGCGGCCAGGCCGGCGAAGCCGAACGCCAGGCTCATCGTGGCTTCACGCACGCCCCAACCGGCAATCGAGATCGGCATCATCGTGATCAGCATTACGGGCGGCACCAGCAGGAAGACGTCGCTGAAGCGAACCGGGGCCGCAATCGACTGCACGACGCACCAGGCGATGACGACGGCGAGCACGTGAACGAGCACCGACAGGATTGCGATGATCGGTCCGCGGCTGCGGCTGAAGATCACGCGGTTCGCGATCACGGCACAGGCGTGAATGTGATGCGTGGCCCACCAGGTCTTCAGCCAGCGCCATTTCAGCGCGCCGAAAACCAGGAAGCCGAGGCCGCCGGCGAGCGCCAGGAAATCGATGAGCAGCAGCGCCGAGCGCCCGTGCGGATCGGTGATGAGGGTGTAGCTCCAGGGCAGGCTCGCGACGATGAGAATCGCGAGCGCGATCAAGCCGATCGCGCGGTCGACGAAGATCGAGTAGGTCGCCGCACGCCAGCCGGCGCCGGCGCGCGCGACCAGCCAGAGCCGGACCGCGTCGCCGCCGATCGCCGACGGCAGGGTCTGGTTGAAGAAGGAGCCGATTACGTTGTAGCGCATGGCGCGGCCGAGCTCGAGCGGCGCGCCGCAGACGGCGCTGATCTCGCGCCAGCGCAGCACGCCGACGAAGATCTGCAGGAAGGTGACCGCGATCGCGGCGCCGATCCAGAACAGGCTGGTCACGGTGAAGCGCGAAAACAGTTCGGACAGATCGACCTTGCGCAGCGCCAGATAGAGCAGCGCCGCGGAAATCAGGATTTTGGCCGTCGACAGCAGGATTCGGCGCATCTCGCCCGCATGAACAGGGTTTGCGAAGATTTGAGGCAACCCGACGCGAGCGCCGAATTCGGCCGCTTTGGTATGGTTTTGGCGCCGATCTTGCAATAGCTCTCGTGGGCTCTCATGAGCCCTCGTGGAGGGGCATTATGGAGCGCATGAGCCGCGGCGGGCCTATTGCGATCACCTTGAGGTGACGGCTAAACAGGATCGGGCTAGGGATCCCCAGGGAACAGGATGACGGATCAGGCGATTTTGGTCACCGGGGCCGCCGGCTTCATCGGCTTTCACGTCGCCCGGCAGCTCCTGGGCGAAGGCCGCACCGTCGTCGGGCTCGACAATCTCAACAGCTATTACGATCCAGCATTGAAGCGGGCGCGCCTGGCGCTGTTGCAGAGTGACGCCCGCTTCTCCTTCGTCGAGGCCGATCTTGCCGACCGCGAGGCGATGGCGGCGCTGTTTGCGCAACATCGTTTTACGGAGGTCGTGCATCTCGCGGCGCAGGCCGGCGTGCGCTACTCGATCGAGCAGCCGCACGCCTACGCCGATTCCAATCTGGTGGGCTTTCTCAACGTGCTCGAAGGCTGCCGCAACAGCGGCTGTCGTCATCTCGTTTACGCCTCGTCATCCTCCGTTTATGGCGCCAACACAAAATTGCCATTTGCGGTTGCGGACCGGACCGACCATCCCGTGAGCTTCTACGCCGCGACCAAGAAGGCGAACGAGGTGATGGCGCAGTCCTACAGCCATCTCTATCGCCTGCCGGTCACGGGCCTGCGCTTCTTTACCATTTACGGGCCATGGGGACGGCCCGACATGGCCATGTTCCTGTTCGTAAACGCCATCATGGCGGGCAAGCCGATCCGGCTGTTTAACCATGGCCGAATGCGTCGCGACTTCACCTATGTTGATGATGTCACACGTGTAGTATCCAAGCTGATCGATCTTGTGCCTGCGGACGATCCGGCTGCCGCAAATGCGCCGTTTAAGCTCTACAATGTTGGCAATCACCATCCGGAGGAACTGATGCACGTCGTCGGGCTTCTGGAGCGGGAGCTGGGCCGGACGGCGATCAAAGAATTGCTGCCGATGCAGCCGGGAGATGTGCTGGAAACGTTCGCGGATGTCGAGGACCTGATGCGCGACACCGGCTTTGCACCGTCAACGCCGATCGAGCATGGGGTCCATAATTTTGTCACCTGGTATCGGGACTACTTCAAGGTTTGAGATGACGATGGACAAACGCATTATCCCCCTGATCATGTGCGGCGGCGCCGGCACGCGGCTGTGGCCGGCTTCGCGCGAGGTGCGGCCAAAACAGTTCCTGCCGCTGTTCGGCACCCGCTCGACCTTCCAGGACACGCTGCAGCGCGTTTCCGATCCCTCCCTGTTCGACCGGCCGATCGTCATCACCAACGCGTCCTATCGCTTCATGGTGCTGGAGCAGCTCGCCGAGATCGGCATCGAGGCCGACGTGATCCTCGAGCCGATGCGTCGCGATTCCGGTCCCGCGATCGCGGCCGGCGCCGTGTTCGCGCAGAACCGCGCCAGTGAAGCCATCGTGCTTGCGCTCGCCGCCGACCACGTCGTGCAGGACAATGCCGCTTTCGTTGCCGCCTGCCGCGAGGGCCGTAACGCCGCGAGCACCGGGCGCATCGTCACCTTCGGCGTCAAGCCGGAGCGGCCGGCGACCGAATACGGCTATATCAACCCGGGCGAGGTGATCTCCGGCGAGGTGCATGCGGTCGCGCGCTTCGTGGAGAAGCCGGACGCGGTGAAGGCCTCCGACTACGTCAATTCGGGCTATCTCTGGAACAGCGGCAATTTCATGTTCCCGGCGAGCGTGCTGCTCGACGAATATCGCAGGGTCGATGCAGGAAGCGTCGAGGCCGTCAGCAACGCGGTCAACAATGCCGGCCGCGATCTCGGCTTCGTCACGCTGGAGCCCGAGGCGTTCGGCGCGGCCAAGGCGATCTCGATCGACTATGCCGTGATGGAGAAGACTTCGCGCGCCGCGGTGGTGCCGGTGTCCTGCGGCTGGTCCGATGTCGGCTCCTGGCACGCGGTGTGGGAGCTCTCCGACAAGGACGCGCAAGGCAATGCGTCGCACGGCGCCGCCGTGTTCGAGGATTCCCGCAACTGCAACGTCACGACCGATTCCGCGCTGGTCGCGCTCGAAGGCGTCGACGATCTCGTCGTGGTCGCGACCGCGGATGCGGTGCTGGTCTCGCGCCAGAAGGATGCCAACGGCCTGAAGCGTCTCGTCACGAAGCTGAAGGCGGTCGCGCCGAAGGTCACCGAAGAGCATCTCAAGGTGCACCGGCCCTGGGGCAGCTATCAGTCCGTCGACAATGGCGAGCGCCACCAGGTCAAGCGCATCGTGGTGAAGCCGGGCGGGCGGCTGTCGCTGCAGAAGCACCATCATCGTGCCGAGCACTGGATCGTGGTCCGCGGCGCCGCCCGCGTCACCGTCAACGAGGCCGTGAAGACGGTGCACGAGAACGAGTCGATCTACATCCCGATGGGCGCCGTCCACCGGATGGAGAACCCCGGTAAAATCATGCTGGAACTGATCGAGGTCCAGACTGGAAGCTATCTCGGGGAAGACGACATCATCCGGATTGAAGACGACTATCAAAGGTCGTAACCAGCAAACTCCGAATCACGCGACCCGGGCCAAAGAAGCCATACTTTTCGGCTTAAGGCCCGGGGAACGTGTAACTTTTTGAATCAAATCGTGTCCGGGCCGCTAGGGCGGCATTCGCCACAAATGTGGCGTCCGTGCTAGAAGCGCGGCGGGGATTTGCGTTGAATCGGGGTTTGCTCAGATGAGTTCCAAAGGGTCTGCACCGGCAAAGGCCGGCTTGCGCGTTGGCGTCATTGGCGCTGGCGTGATGGGGAGCAACCACGCGCGCGTGCTTGCGGGTCTTCCCGGCGTCAGCCTCGTCGGCGTCGTCGATCCTTCGCCGGCACATCGCACACGCGCGACGGAACTTGCCAATTGCGCAAGCTTCGAGACGCTCGACCAGCTCTTCGCCGAGGGCATCGACGCCGTCACCATCGCAGCTCCCACCCATCTGCATCACGAGGTCGCGCTCGCCTGCATCGCCAAGAACATTCATGTTCTGGTCGAGAAGCCGATCGCATCCACGGTGGAGGAGGGCCGCGAGATCGTCGCTGCCGCGCAAAAGGCCGGCGTCACGCTGATGGTCGGCCATGTCGAGCGCTTCAATCCGGCGGTTGCCGCCGTCAAGCAGGCGATCGCTGGCGAAGACATTCTTTCCATCGCGATCACGCGCGTCGGCCCGTTCCCGCCGCGCATGTCCAATGTCGGCGTCGTCATCGACCTCGCCGTGCACGACATCGATCTGATCCGCTGGTTCACCGAATCCGACATCGTCGAGGTGCAGCCGCAATTGTCGAGCGCGGTCGCTGAGCGCGAGGACATCGCGCTGCTGCAGTTCCGCACCGAGAGCGGCGTGCTCGCGCACATCAACACCAACTGGCTGACGCCGTTCAAGGCGCGCAGCGTCACGGTCGCGACCCGCGGCAAATATGTGATGGGCGATCTGCTCACGCGCCAGGTCACCGAGTGCTTCGGCTTCAAGCCCGACGGCAGCTATTCGATGCGGCATCTGCCGGTCGGACATGACGAGCCGCTCCGCGCCGAGCTGATCGCGTTCCTCAAGGCGGTGCGCAACGGCGAGACGCCGGCGGTCACCGGCGACGAAGGCGTCGCCAGCCTCGAGATCGCCACGCAATGCCTGGAGACGCCGTCACGGCCCGCGGCCAAATCGCCCGCCCTCAAGGGCCCGCGCCGCGTCGCCGGCTGAACCCTTCATCCATGTCGACCATTCAAGAAGGCGCCAAGAGCCAGGTCATGAACCAGCATCTGCGTTCCGAACCCATTCCCTTCATCGACGTCGCCTCGCAGCGCCGCCGGCTCGGCGCCTCGCTCGATGCCGCGGTCAAGCGCGTTCTCGACCACTGCCAGTTCGTCAATGGCCCTGAAGTCACCGAGCTCGAGAAGCAGCTCGCGGCCTATAGCAGTGCCAAGCACGTCATCGGCTGCGCCAGCGGCACCGACGCGCTTCTCATGGTGCTGATGGCGAAGAACGTCGGTCCCGGCGATGCCGTGCTGTGTCCGTCCTTCACCTTCATCGCGACCGCGTCGCCGGCGGCACGGATGGGCGCGACCCCTGTCTACGTCGATGTCGACGAGACGACCTTCAACATGAGCCCGGAGTCCCTGAAGCGCGGCGTCGCGACCGCCCGCAAGGCCGGCCTGAAGCCGGTTGCGGTCATTCCGGTCGATCTGTTCGGCCAGCCCGCCGACCACGATGCCATCGCCGAGATCGCCAGGGCCGAAGGCCTGTTCGTGATCGACGACGCCGCGCAAGGTTTTGGCGCGAGCTACAAGGGCCGCAAGCTCGGCACCTTCGGGCTCGCCACCACGACCAGCTTCTTCCCCGCAAAGCCGCTCGGCTGCTTCGGCGACGGCGGCGCGATCTTCACCGATGACGACGAGCTCGCGGCCACCTTGCGCAGCATCCGCGTTCACGGGCAGGGCGTCGACAAATACGACAACGTCCGCCTCGGCCTCACCGGTCGGCTCGACACCATGCAGGCCGCGATCCTGATCGAGAAGCTGAAGATCTTCGACGACGAGATCGCAGCCCGCAACAAGGTCGCGGAGCGCTACGCGCGCGGCCTGTCCAACGTGGTCACCGTGCCGCGCCTCAGCCCCGGCAATACCTCGGTCTGGGCGCAGTACACCATCCGCCTCCCCGAGGGCACCGACCGCGACGGCTTCGCTGCCGCGCTGAAAGCCCAGGGCGTGCCGACCGCGATCTATTACGGCAAGTCGATGCATCAGCAGACCGCCTACAAGCAATATCCGGTGGCCGAGGGCGGCCTGCCCGGTTGCGAAAGCCTGTCGCAGGATGTCATCAGCCTGCCGATGCACGCCTATCTGACCGAAGCCGACCAGGAGCGAATCATCGCCGCCGTCCGCGGCGCGATTGCGGGGTGATTATGCTTCTTCCCTCTCCCCCTGTGGGAGAGGGTGGCTCGCCGCGTCCAGCGGCGAGACGGGTGAGGGGTCTCTCTCCGCGCTTTCGATGTGGAGAGAGACCCCTCACCCGATTGAGTTTGTATCTTCCTGCGGCGCTGCCCTCTCCCACAAGGGGCCTGTTGCGTAATCCGCCAGTTGTGATTCCCTAGGTCAAAGCCTTGGAGGTATCGATGGCGGTGAAGCGGACAGGACAGCCGAGCTTTGTGAAAGCGCTGATGCCGAAGGGCGCCGGCGCCAATGCGGCGCTGGATCGGTTGGCTGGCCTGGTCAAGTGGTACCCGTTCGAGAAGCTGATCGGCCATTTGCGGGATGAAGGGAGCCCCGGTCGTCCAGGCTATCCGGTGCTTGTGCTGTTTCGCGCGGTGCTGCTGCAGTCGCTCTACGGTCTTTCGGAGCGCGAACTGGAG